>JAEDJH010000014.1 GCA_016296415.1 Clostridia bacterium
ATAGCGTAATCTGCGCTTACAACGGCAATGAAAAATCAGTTTTCGAGCTGTCTGCCCATGAAATATGAGGCAGTTTCGCAGGCTTTGAGTTCGGGGTCGGACATATTTGTGCCCTGGTCACGACTGAGGAGCATTACGGCGCCTATGGCGTCCCCCGACGAAACGATGGGTACTATCACCTGCGCGGTATATTTTGAGCCGTCGTTTTCCTCGGCGGTGATGCTCATGGGCGATGTGCCTGAATCCCCGAAAACGATGGATTTTTCACGGTTCTGCATGAGCCTTTCCACGCCCTCGCTGATGCTCTTGTCCAGTAAATCCCGCTTGCCGCTCCCCGAGGCGGCGACGACGTTATCCTTGTCGCATATTACCGCAATATGCCCCAATGCCTGATGGAGCGCCTCGGCGTATTCCTTCGCAAAATCGCCAAGCTCGCCTATCGGAGAGTATTTTTTGAGTATGACCTCGCCCTCCCTGTCGGTGAATATCTCAAGCGGGTCGCCCTCCCTTATCCGCAGCGTCCTGCGTATTTCCTTGGGGATGACGACACGGCCGAGTTCGTCGATTCGTCTGACTATTCCTGTTGCTTTCATTTATCGTTCTCCTTTTTTCGTAGGGGTAAAGTGCCTCACTCATTTCAAGAGGGGCTTTGGCGGTGCGATCCAACGCCGCCCTACATCATATTTTCAATTACGCTGTTAGTATCTGTAAGCAAAAGAGATTTATGCGTGATAATTCCATGTGTATTTGCGAGAGGACTATTGGCGCATTGCGGCGATCATATCCTTGTGCCGATCGGTTGATTTGCACCCATGCTGCGTGTATAATTAAAAAACAGGAAAACTTTAATCTGACGGAGGCGGTAAAATGGAAAAATTGACGAAAAATACCGAGGCGATCCTGCTGGAACGTTTCGGAAAAGATTGCATTATTTCTCTGGCAACTGCGGTTGATAATATTCCTTATGTCCGCAACGTGGACGCATTTTACGAGAATGGCGCCTTTTATGTGCTTACCCACGGATTGTCCGGTAAAATGAAGCAAATAGAACGTAATCCCACGGTTGCGATATGCGGTGAATGGTTTACGGCTCAGGGCAAAGGCGTTGATCTTGGGTCGTTCGTAAAAGCGGATAATGCTCGTATTGCGGGTAAAATGAGGGATTTATTTTCTGCCTGGATCGATAACGGACACAATAATTTTGAGGATACAAACACCTGTATCCTTTGCATTCGATTATCCACAGGCGTTTTGTTTTCAAACGGTATGCGCTATGAAATAGACTTTACTTGAAGGGGCGGGTATGCAATAAAGAACCAAATATTTTGCAAATCGGTTTTCGACGATCAGGTCACAATGACGGCAGATTTTTTGCAGCCAATGTCTATTCTGGCAAATCCGAAAGCAGGGTACAGGTGTTTTGGAACTCGATTGCCGGATCGGTTATGCGCAGCTATCAAAACATTGTCAAAAGTGCAGGCTGAGATAAGCGAACAGCAGCGGCGTGAGACTTGCTCCGCCGCTTTTTTGACGAAATCTTTGGATTGTACAATATATAGTTTTAATGATATAATCAATTACAATGTACTTGGGGATATTTGCCCGAACGTGAAAGGAGAAACAAAATGGAAGCAATCGGTCTGAAAGAGTTTTTGAACTATCGCTTTTTATCGCAGGTGAGGTATGCGCCGGACGGAAAAAGGGCGGCATTTGTGGTGTCAAACTGCAACGAGGAGGATAACTGCTACGAGAGCAGAATATGGCTCTATGACGGCGAAATAAAGCCGCTTACCGACATCGGCAAGGAAAGCAGCTTTATATGGCTCGACGAGAACAGGCTGCTGTTCAATGCTGTGCGCTCGGCAAAGGAGAAAAAGCGTGCCGAGAAAAAGGATATTTTCACAAGCTATTATGTCCTTGACGTTCGGGGCGGCGAGGCTATGCCGGCATTCACCCTGCCGTTTGCCGCAATGTCGGTCAGAAGATTGGAAGAAAATCTGTTCCTGGTCTATGGAATGACGGACGCAAACAATCCCGATTTTTACAAAATGGACGAGGAAGAACGGGGCAAGGTGCTTAAATCGTACCAAGACGATAAGGACTACGAGGTTTTCGATGAAATACCTTTCTGGTCAAACGGACGCGGCGTGATGAATAAAAGAAGGCTGTCGATGTTTATCGTTGAAACGGATCCTGCCGGCAAAGATCCCGTTAAAATCGAGCGCATTACGAATCCGCTGTTTTCCGCAAGGGGCTCTGCTGTCCGGGGCGACTTTATTTATTACAGCGGAAACGAGTACGAAACAAAGAGCAAGCTGGGTTCGCACGATATATACCGCTACGACCGCAAAACCGGCGAGAACAAGCTGCTTGCGCACGATGAGAACGTAAACGTCCACGATATCGTGGAGTCCGACGGCAGGATTCTGGTCATTGCGAACACGATGAAGGCGCACGGGCTCAACGAGAACGCAAGCGTGTATCTGCTTGACGAGAAAGCCGGAACGCTCAGCCTTTTGAGACATGAGGAATACAATATGTACAGCGACGTTGGCAGCGATTGCCGCTATGGAGGCGGCGGCGAATCGTCGCAGGCGCGCGGTTCGAGGGTATATCACCTCACCACGAGGGAGGGAAGCTCGCACCTGTACGCCCTTGAAAGCAGCGGCGACTCCACTCCGATAGTGACCAAGGAGGGCAGTATAGACGGCTTCAGCGTCAATGAGAACGCAGGAGAGGCGCTTTTGATCGCCCTTTATGACGGACGCCTGCAGGAGCTGTATGCTGCGGATATAGAAAGCGGCGAGGTAAGGCGTTTGAGCCACTTCAACGATGATGTGCTGAAGGATAAATACGTTGCCGAATACAATCCCGTTTCGGTAAAGAGCTGCGGCTATGATATAGGCGGCTGGGTGCTTCTGCCCAAGGATTATTCCCCCGAAAAGAGCTATCCGGCGATATTCGACATACACGGCGGTCCCAAGACGGTTTACGGCCCGGTGTTCTATCATGAGATGCAGCTTTGGGCGAATATGGGATACTTTGTGTTCTTCTGCAATCCCAAGGGCAGTGACGGCCGTGACAACGACTTTATGGATATAAGAGGTCATTACGGCGATACGGACTATCAAAACCTCATGGATTTTGCGGATGCCGTGCTTGAAAAGTATCCGCAGATAGACAAAAAGCGTGTCTGCGTTACCGGCGGCAGCTATGGCGGATTTATGACGAACTGGATAATCGGACATACCGACAGGTTCTGCTGTGCCGCCTCCCAGCGCTCAATTTCAAACTGGCTCAGCTATTACGGAGTTTCGGATATAGGCTTCTACTTTGCTGTCGACCAGTGCGACGGCGACATATTCGACACGCCGGAGCAGCTTTGGAAGCAGTCTCCGCTGCGCTATGCAAAGGACGTAAAGACGCCTACGCTGTTCATACACTCGGATGAGGATTACCGCTGCCCGCTTGAGCAGGGGATACAGATGTACACCGCACTTGCGGTGAGGGGCGTCCCCGCAAGAATGTGCGTGTTCCACGGCGAGAATCACGAGCTGTCAAGATCGGGCAAGCCGCTGCACAGGATACGCCGCCTGACGGAAATGACCGACTGGTTTGAGAAATACTCCGGGTAATATCCTAACGAATTTATCGGGGCATTGTAAGAATTGGGCGTAAATGCCGCTTTTGTTAAAAACTATTTAACGAAAAGTCACATATTTCTTACCAATGCCCCTTGTTTGGCATGAATAATGGTGATAAAATAATCGAAAGTATGTAATGATATAATACTTTTATGTGCCGTGCGTGCGGTGCATAAGATGCTTAATAAATCGGATATGAGGAAAAAATAATGGGTTTTTTAGAGTTTAACGACGTCGGTATCGACCTTGGGACATCGAGCGTGCTTGTGTACGTTCGCAACAAGGGTATCGTTCTGAGGGAGCCCTCGGTGGTCGCCGTTGAGAAAATTACGGGAAGGATAATCGCAATAGGCGAGGACGCAAGAAGAATGCTGGGAAGAACCCCCGGCAACGTTATTGCAATACGCCCGCTGAGGGACGGAGTTATTTCCAACTTCGACATAACCCAGCGCCTTCTGCACCATTTTCTCAAAAAGGTTGTCGGAACGAGGATATTCTTTAAACCGAGAGTCGTTGTATGCGTACCCTCGGGCGTAACTCAGGTTGAAAAGCGCTCGGTAATTGATGCTACGGAAAACGCCGGCGCACGTTACGCATACCTCATTGAGGAACCGATAGCCGCAGCGATAGGCGCAGGGATCGACATCGCACAGCCCAGGGGAAATATGATACTCGATATCGGCGGCGGAACCACCGACGTTGCGATCATCTCGCTGAGGGACGCCGTTTTGTCCGACTCGATAAAGGTCGCCGGAGACAAATTCAACGACGCCATCGTCCGCTATATGCGAAAGAAGCACAATTTGCTCATCGGTGAGCGCACCGCCGAGGATATGAAGATAAGGATCGGCTCGGCATATCCGAGAAAGGAACAGCTCTTTATCGACGTAAGGGGTCGTAACCTCATTTCCGGCTTGCCGCAGGCGATAGTCGTCGGCTCGAACGAGATGATAGATGCGCTTGAGGAGCCGCTTCAGGCCATACTCGAGAGCGTAAAGAGCCTGTTTGAAAGGACGCCGCCGGAGCTTGCATCGGACATTGCGGAAAACGGAATATGCCTTACCGGCGGCGGCGCACTGCTTTACGGCATGGATAAATTCATATCCGAGCATACGAAGGTTCCGTGCTACGTTGCGGAGGATCCCATTTCCTGCGTTGCCATTGGAACGGGTAAGGTACTTGAAAACCTTGAGGACTTCTCAATAGGAACGAGTGCGGTTTACGATTATCGCAGAGGCGACTTCTTCGAGGGTTGATCAAAGCGGACTGAAATTTTAACGGAATATCGCCCACCGAAGCAGATCGGAGGGCGATTTTTATTGCGAACCGTTTTTTAGTTGCCGGTGTACAGCGAAAAGCCGTCCGAGGTGCTGATGCTTCCGTCCTTTGCGATGAATATGGCTTCCACGCCGTCCATGGAGTTTACCGTGTCAAGCCCCTCGGAAAGCGGAACGTTGAACAATGCAGTGGAGAGCCCGTCGGCAAGCCCCGCATCACGGCATATAACGCTCACCGACGAATGGTATTTTGACGGCATAAGCGTTTGGGTGTCGATGATGTGATGATAGTTTTTGCCGTCAACGCAGTAATAGCGCTGATAATCGCCGCTTGTCGCAACGGACGCGCCGGAAAGGGCGAGGTGTGAGGAATAGCCTGCGCCGGAGGGGTTTTCAACGGCAACACGCCATGCGCTGCCGTCGGGCTTTGAGCCTATCGTGCATATATTTCCGCCCACGTTTGCAAGCATGGAGGTCACGCCCTCAGCCTTCAGCGTTTCGACCACCTTCTGAAGGGCAAAGCCCTTTGCAACCGCACCCACGTCGAGCAAAAGCTCCCTGTCCGCAAAGTACACGGTGTTTCCGTCTATGATGACATCGTTTATATCCGTATGCTCTGCGGCGGCTTTCAGCTTGTCCGTCGGCGGGAGCTCGGCTGCGGAGGCGTTTTCAAGTCCCTTCGTGCGATATTCGTGCCAAATGCAAAGCACGCTTCCGAATGCGACGTTCACCGTGCCGTCTGTCAGCTCATACAGCTCCCTTGAAAACTCTATCAGCTCTATTATGCGCGGATCGACCTCAACGGGGGCGTACTTTGCCGTGCGGTTGAGCGTGCAGAGGTTCACAAGTCCGTCGTATTCGTTGTATATGTCGTAAAGGCGGTGATATTCGCTTAAAAGCCCGTGGAATCGTTCGGCATAAAGCTCCGCCTGCTCTGTGCTGTCTGCGTATATTATTACCTGCGTCACGGTGTCGAATGTGTCGAGCCAGGTCCTCTCGCAGCTTTTTTGCATGGGAGCACAGCCGCCGATAAAGACCGCAAACATCAAAGCGGCGGAAAGCAGGGCTGCGAAGCGAATGTTTCTTTTCATCGGACGACCTCCCGTGTGTTTTAATCTATTTTAGCACAAATACACAGAGCCGGCGCGAAATACATTTTGCGTGGCAATAATTTTATTTTGTGCTATAATAAAAAAGATGGGCGTAAGCGTACCTGTGCCTTTTAAAACGGGGCGCAGCGTGAAAGGAGGATATTTATGGACGGTGAACGGCTTGATTTTTTGAAAAGGCTTGCCCGTGCCATGGCGGCACAGTTCGGCGGCAATCTGGAAATTATCGTCTGTAAAAAATATCCCGATTCGAACGGCGAATTTGTTGTTGAAACGGTAGAAAACGGGCATATTTCGGGACAAAAGGAAGGCTCCGTCATATCCCTGAGAAGCATTCCGAACGGCGACTTCGGAGCGGCGGAGGACAGACTTTCGCACATAGCCGGAACCAAGGATGGCAGGGTGCTCAAATCCTCTGCGGTTTTTACAAAAAATGCCGAGGGCGAGGCGGACGGCCTGATAATAATGAATTTCGACATTACGGAGCTTTCCGTGGCGGCAAATGCGCTGAACGGCATGGTCTCGGCGGCAAAAGCGCAGCCGGAGCCCGAAAGAATGGCGGTCAACGTCAACGACCTGCTCGATGAGCTGATACAAAAATCCGTGGATCTGGTCGGAAAGCCGGTTGCCCTGATGAATAAGGACGACAAGGTAAGGGCAATAACCTATTTGAAGGAAGCCGGCGCATTTTTAATAACACGCTCCGGCGACAAGGTCTCGGGCTATTTCGGGATAAGCAAATATACGCTCTATTCGTATCTCGATCTGAAGTAATATAAAATATGCGACAATTTTGAACGGATATAAACATTTTATTGCATCGAAAAGTGTTGACAAATACGGAAAAAGAGATTAAAATGACATTGTGAAATAAAGACACACGTTTGTTCCAGATCAATCAAAAAAAGTAAAGGAGCATTTAGTGATGCAGGAAATCCAATTTAAGACACTTATGACCATAGGCATACAGCCCAAGCACAAAGGCTTCTTCTATCTTGCGTACATCCTGACAGAATTGAAGAAAAATCCCGACGAGCTGTACGATTTGCACCGCAACGTATATCCGCAGCTTTGCAGCAGGTATCGCACGAACGATGCGTCGATCGAAAGAAATATTCGGTTTGCCGTCACATACGCATGGACATTCGGCAACAAGGCACTGTTTCAAAAAATCTTCAATTCCGATTGGTGCCCAAGTGTGCGTGAGTTTATCTCAATGCTGGCGATGGTGATGAGATACTCGGACGAGGAGCTTCGTAATTTACTTAGTTAGAAAGCATATTATTCATTCTTTCGTGATTTGTACTGCCGCTTTTCGGAATATTTACCGACGGAAGGCGGTGGGGGTACAGGGCTGTAGGTGCGATGCTGCGCTTATGGCCCTGTGCTTTTTATCTGCCTTCCTTTATAAGAAACCACATATCCCGATGCTTGTCCCAATACAGCTCGGCGAGCTTCCCGTCAAACTCGATAAAATAGCGGATGCACGGGCGAAAGCCCCACCTTATTTCGTCACGCCTGATCACCCGGTTCACCTTTGCCCTCGTGCCGGAGGCGCATACGAAAAAAGCGGGATTTACCTCCCCGTTGCTGTTAAAGTCCGCAAGGACCCTTGTTTGTCTGTTATAGCATTTCATATAACAGCTCCGCCCATCGAATAAAATAGAACATTTGTTCTGTTTTATTATAAGCGCATTTTATGAGCGTGTAAAGAGGGGAAAACAGGAAGTTTGAAGGGGGAGATATATTGCGGATTTGTATTTACTATCCGGCTTTGCGGGGATATACTAAAGCATAGGCTCGAAAGCGCAGGCTTTTGTGACGGGAGAATGAAATATCGGCAAAAAAACAAACTATATTTGAGATTGGCGATATTCTGTGATATTATATCAAGATAGCGGCAGGCCCTTTAACTTCAAAAAGATTGCGCCTGCATTGGACTTGATAAGTTATGTATTGCTAAAATCAGGAGGACGAATTGAAAAAGCATATTGGTACACTCATAACGATTGCGATGATCGTTATTCTGATAGTGGTTTTTTCGGGGGACGTTGCCTCGCTTTTCGGCGCAGGCCCGAAGGACCTGAACTATAAAGAGTTCATAAATACGGTTGAGGAGGACAATGTTGAGGCTGTCAAGGTGATTTCCACCACGCTTTACGGCGTTTACAGGGACTCCCAAAACACCGCCGAGAGCCTTTTCAAGAAAAACAAGTACGACTTTTACTGCACCATACCCTCCAAAGAGGTTTTGTCGGAGAACCTTTCCGCTATCGTTGCGGCGAACACCGGCAAGGATGCTTCACTTATAACGCCGTCGGACTATCCGTTTGAGTACCGTGTGGAGGAAAAAACCTACTCGGTATTCGAGATGCTGCTGCCGTATATTTTATTGTTCGGTGCGGTGATACTGTTTATGTATTTCATGCTTAGGAATCAGGGCGGCGGAAAGCAGATGGCAAACTTCGGCAAGAGCCGCGCCCGTGCGACGATAGGAAATCAAAACAGGGTGCGCTTTGACGACGTGCAGGGCGCAGAGGAGGAAAAAGAGGAATTGAAGGAGGTCGTGGACTTCCTCAAAAAGCCGAAGCGCTTTACGCAGATGGGTGCAAGGATACCCAAGGGCATATTGCTCGTAGGCCCTCCCGGCACGGGTAAAACGCTGCTTGCAAAGGCGGCGGCGGGCGAGGCGAACGTGCCGTTCTTCTCAATATCCGGCTCCGACTTTGTGGAGATGTTTGTCGGCGTCGGCGCAAGCCGTGTGAGGGATTTGTTCAACACCGCCAAAAAGTGCGCACCTGCGCTTGTGTTCATAGACGAGATCGACGCCGTGGGCAGACAGAGGGGTGCGGGTCTCGGCGGCGGACACGACGAGCGTGAGCAGACGCTGAATCAGCTTCTTGTGGAGATGGACGGCTTTGCAACCAACGAGGGAATAATAGTAATAGCGGCCACCAACCGTCCCGACATACTTGACCCCGCTTTGCTCCGTCCGGGACGCTTTGACAGGCAGATAACCGTAAACCGTCCCGACGTAAGGGGCAGGCAGGCGATACTTGAGCTGCACGGCAAAAACAAGCCCTTCGAGCCCGATGTGGACATGGCGGTCATTGCAAAGCTGACCCCGGGCTTCACGGGCGCAGACCTTGAAAACGTGCTCAACGAGGCGGCGATACTTGCAGCACGCTACGGAGAGGACAAGATAACAATGGCGGACGTAGAGGAAGCGATAACGAGGGTCATGATGGGTCCGGAAAAGCGCAGCCGCCTGATAAGCGACGAGGAAAAGCGTGTCACCGCATATCACGAGGTCGGTCACGCCATAATAGCGCATAAGCTGAAAAACTGCGATCCCGTACACGAGGTTTCGATAATACCCAGAGGCATGGCGGCGGGATATACCACAACGCTCCCCGAAAACGACCATGTAAGGATGTCAAAGTCCAAGCTGCTCGATACCATGTGCATGATATTGGGCGGTCGTGCGGCCGAGGCGGTTGCTTTGCCCGATATAGACGTGGGCGCATACAATGATCTGCAGCGTGCGAGCGCCCTTGCAAGGCGCATGGTGACGGAGTTCGGCATGAGCGATGCGATAGGTCCCGTGTTCCTCGGCGGACAGAACGAGGTGTTCCTCGGCAAGGAAATAGGGCATACGAGGGACTTCTCCGAGGATCTGGCGGCGAAGGTGGATACCGAAGTACGCAGGATACTCGAGGAGCAGTATGACCGTGCAAAGGCGATACTGACCGAGGAGCTGGATAAGCTCAACGACATATCTCAAAAGCTCATCGACTACGAGCGCATAACCGGAGAGCAGTTTGCCGACCTGTACGATGGCAGGGAGATAGACATAAAGCCGGTTTCGGTGAGAGATGCCGAGCGAAACGAGCGCATCCGCAAGCGTGAGGAGGCGGAGAAGCAGGCAAAATCCGAGGATAAGCCCGACGATGACGGCAAGCCTGCGGACGGCGACAAGCGCAGGGAGGATGACGAGCTTGCCGACCTTTTGACAAGGTACTGAGGCTGACTGAATTTTTGGACGGGAGAGGTTTAAACGGCTTTTTCCGTCCTTTGTTTATAAACCTTGTTCAAAAATACCGACCGAAGGAAGCGGCTGTGACGATGCCGCCGACCTCGGCGGAGGGAGACGGACATGAGCATATTGCACGTAGATTTGAACTCATTTTATGCACATTGCTCCATACTTGCAAGCAACGGCAAGTACAGCTTTGACTCGCCCGTAATAATCGGCGGCGATCCGAGAAAGCGGCACGGGATAGTGCTCGCCGCAACGTATCCCGTCAAGAAAAAGGGCGTCCATGCGGCGATGACGCTGAGAGAGGCGTGTGAGCTGTGCCCCGAGGCGGCGGTCCTGCCCGGCGACCATAAGCTGTACACCGAATACTCAAGGCGGTTTATGCGAATTATTAAGGAATATTCGCCGCTTGTGATGCGCTTTGGAATAGACGAGGCGTATATAGACTACACGGGCTGCGAGCACATATTCGGCCCGCCCGAGGAGGTTGCGCACATAATAAGGGAGAGGGTAAAGCGTGAAATAGGGCTTACCGTGTCGGTGGGCGTTGGCGACAATATGCTTATGGCGAAAATGGGTTCGGATTACAAAAAGCCCGATGCCGTAACGGTTGTCACGAAGGAGTTTTGGGATGAGCATATAAAACCGCTTGCCGTTGACAGGCTGATGTACGTGGGGCATGCGAGCGCAAAAAAACTCAATGAGCTCGGTATATTTACGATAGGTCAGCTTGCCTCACTCAGCCCGAATGTGCTCAAGGGTCTGTTCGGGGCTGTTGGGCAGGATATGTGGCTGCACGCAAACGGCGTGGACGAGCGAAGGATAACCTTCGAGGATGAGGCGCAAAAGAGCATCAGCTCGGCGGTGACGCTCCCCGGAGATATTCAAAGCAGGGACGAGCTTACCGCCGCACTCCTTACGCAGGTGGACAAGGTTGCGTACAGGCTCAGGAGCATGGGCATGAAGGCGTGCTGTGTGGGCGTGAGCGTGCGTTATAAGGACTTGACAAACAGGAGCAGGCAGACAAGGCTGAGAACCGCAACGGACGTTACCGATGAGCTGTATGCGGAGGCAAAGCAGCTTATTTTACCGCTTTATGCCGAAAAACCGATACGGCAGGTGGGCGTCAAGGTGGCGCAGCTTACGGATGGCGCAGAGCAGCTTTCGCTGTTTGGGGAAAAGGAGCACGAGAGAAAAAGAAGCATGGATCTGGCGGTGGACGAACTCAGAAAGCGCTTCGGCACGGGCATAGTGCTGAGGGGAAGCACCGTGAAGCATGGGCTGAGGGACGATGCGGAGGATGATTTTTCGCCGTTCTCAAGATGAAATATATTTTGAAAAATGACGGATTTTTGTATAAACCGTCTTTTTTTTGAATGAATTTGATGGTATTGTGTATTTTGGAAAGGGTTCACCAAGGAGGAATTTAACTTTGGATATATTCACGATAATAGGTCTGCTCGGCGGTCTTGCCATGTTCCTTTACGGAATGGAGGTAATGGGCGACGGGCTTAAGCACAGCTCTGCGGCAACGCTCAAAAAGGTACTTGAAAAGGCGACCAAAAACGTCGTTTTGGGCGTGCTCACGGGCGTCCTTGTAACCGGCGTGATACAAAGCTCCACCGCAACGATAGTGCTGACGGTCGGCTTGATGGGTGCGGGCGTGTTCAATCTTCGCCAGGCGACCTCGATAGTAATGGGCGCAAATATAGGTACGACCATTACGGCGCAGATAATACGACTTATGGATATAGATTCGTCGGGCAATATGGTGCTTGAGTTTTTCAAGCCCGGCACGCTCGGACCGATCGCATTGATAATCGGAATAATTTTAATAATGTTCATCAAGTCGAAAAACACAAAGATGACGGGTGCGATACTTATGGGGCTCGGTCTTGTTTTCGTGGGACTTGTAACGATGACGGATGCGGTAAAGCCGCTTGCGGAGTCGGAGCTGTTCGTGGAGATACTCAACCGCTTCTCGCAGATACCCGTGCTGGGCATACTTGCGGGACTTGTCATAACGGTTATAATTCAAAGCTCCTCGGCAACGGTGGGTATTTTGCAGGCATTGTCGGTTACGGGTGCAATGACGTTTAACATGATATACCCTGTGGTAATGGGTATCAACCTCGGAACGTGCATAACCACGGCAATGGTCTGCTCGATAGGCTCGTCAAGGGATGCAAAGAGGGTAGGCGTGGTTCATATTGTGTTCAACGTTATCGGCACGGTACTGTTTATGATAGGTATTGAGATAATCAAAGCCGTGGGGCTTTTGGATGCGGACTTCTGGACAAGAACGGTAAACAGCGGCAATATTGCCAACTTCCAGACCGTATTCAATTTGGTCACGGCCGTTGTGCTTATTCCGTTTACATCGCTGCTTATGAAAATATCCATGCTTGTTGTGCGCTCAAAGGACGAGGATATCGACGATGTTTCCCCACTTAAGGCGCTGGACGAAAAACTGTTCGTTGCGCCGGCTTTGGCAATGAAGCAGGTACACGAATCCGTGGCGAGCATGGCGGAGCTTGCAAAGAAAAACATATCGCTCGGCTTTTTGCAGCTTTCCGCATTCTCGGAGGAGCGTCGGGACGTTATAGAGAGGCGTGAGGGCTATATAGACGAGTTTGCCGATGCGGCGGACAACTTCCTTGTAAAGCTTTCGCCGCATATCGAGGGCGAATATGAAAACCGCAATATGAATCTTTTGATACAGGCGGTAGGAGATTTTGAGCGTATAGGCGACTATGCGGTAAACATTGAGGAGTTTGCCAAAAAGCTTTCGGATGACAAGCTTTCCTTCTCGGAGAGTGCGCTCAAGGAGCTTGCGGTCGTGAAGAGCGCCGTTGAGGAGATAATAGATACCACGGTGGAGGCGTTTAAGGAGAGTGACAGCGAGCTTGCAAGCCGCATTGAGCCCCTTGAGGAGGTAATAGACGAGCTTGTCGACTTGCTCAAGGACAGGCACATGGACAGGCTTAAAAAGGGCAAATGCACGGTCAGCGCAGGTCTGGTGTTTATCGAAACGCTCACCAATGCGGAGCGTGCCGCCGACCAATGCTCGAACATCGGGCTCTACATAATGGGCTGTACTAATGAAGAAATCCTGCCCAACCGTCACTCGTACCTGAGGGAGCTGCACAAGGCGGAGGATCCCCGGTACAGGGCGGAGTTTGAGCAGAAAAGGGCCGCATATCTTTCCGAAATTTAAGCCGTGCTTATATGAAACCGCCTGCGGCAAATGCTGTCGGGCGGCTTTTTTTATACTTGAATGAAACGGAATAAATACATATAATAAACAGTGGAGGTGACAGCATGATAACTTATGACGATATAAGGCGTTTGCCTGTTGTAAATACATATATAAGAAAGGCGGACGAGTCGCTCACGGCATTGGGCTATACGGAGCATAGCTTTGCCCATGTATCTATGGTGGCCGAAACCGCAAAATACATACTTGAAACCCTCGGTTACCCCGAGCGGGACTTGGAATTGGCGCAGATAGCGGCTTATCTTCACGACATAGGAAACCTTGTCAACCGCTCCGAGCATTCGCAAAGCGGCGCAATAATGGCGTTCAGGATATTGTCGGAGCTTGGCATGGACGCCGAGGAGGTGGCAACGATAGCCACGGCGATAGGCAATCACGACGAGGGGACGGGCATACCGGTAAACCCGATCGCCGCTGCGTTGATAATTGCGGACAAAACCGACGTAAGGCGCAGCCGTGTGCGAAACAACGATGAAACAAAATTTGACATACACGACAGGGTAAATTACTCCGTGCGTGAGTCGCTTGTAAAAATTAACCAGGAAAAAACAATAATCAAGCTGAAGCTTTCCATAGATACGAGATATTGCTCGGTGATGGACTATTTTGAAATATTCCTTTCCCGAATGATACTTTGCAGAAAAGCGGCGGAGAAATTGGGGCTTCAGTTTAAGCTGATAATAAACGAGCAGCAGCTTATATAAAGCGGAGGCAGTGTGTGATATTTACTCTTAAACGAAGGCAGGATATGAATACGACCGTCTGGAGCGGCGGCACAACGACCCAGATCGCGATTTTTCCGCAGGACGCAAGCTATGCTGACAGAAAATTCGGCTGGCGTGTGAGCTCGGCCGTGGTGGAGGCGGAGCGCTCGGTTTTCACGCCCCTGCCCGATTATAACCGCTATATCGCCGTGACGGATGGCGAAATTGAGCTTATCCATAAGGAATCGGGCACGGATACAGCCCTGCGCCTGCCGCCGTACGTTCCGCATTATTTTGACGGAGGCGTTGAAACCGAGAGCATAGGCTGTGCAAAGGATTTCAACCTGATGCTCCGAAAAGGCGAATTTGATGGTAAAATAGGTTTTTCGGAGGGCGAGACGGAGCTGTGTTTCGAAAGAGACTGCGTATGCGTCATATATGCGCTTTCCGATGCAAGGCTCTGCTTTGACTCGGAGTCTGCCGATATTTCCTCCGGCGAAGCGGCGATAGCAGAGGTACAAAAAGGCGGCCGCATTGCCATAAATGGTGCGGCGGCGTATGCGTGGGTTCACGCCTGTGCGAATGCTGAATAAGCTGCGCCGCACATTAACACGGGGACAGAAAGCCAAAGGAGAATCCAAAACCGTGAAAAAGCAAAAAAATACCATTCTTACCGTATTGGCGTCGGCGGCATCCTTCTTTTTGGTCATCGCAATGCTTTTCAGCGCACTTTCGCTGGTGATGAACAGCGAAAAAAGGCACAGGAGGGAATATGAGCGGCTAAATGTTGCCGACTTCATGGGCATGAGCGACGAGGATATAGTGCGCTCGCTGATGCGCCTTGTCGATTACATGGAGGGCAGGGTGGATGACATTGTGGTCGAGGTCACGGTTTATGGCGAAAGGACGGCAATGTTCAACGAGCGTGAGACCATGCACATGGTCGATGTAAGGACGCTTTACCAAGCATGGCGTACCGCAAGCTGTATAATGTACGGCTTTGCCGCCGTCGTGCTTGCCGCTTTGATAGCCGTGTTCGGCAAAAGGTGGTATGTGCCTGCTTCCAAGGGCTTCATAATAGGCTTCGCTGCGTTTGCCGCCATGCTTTTGGCAATAGGTGCGTATGCGGTTATCGACTTTAACTCGTTCTGGACGAGCTTCCATCTGCTGTTTTTCAGCAACGACCTTTGGCTTCTCGACCCTGCGGAAAGCCGCATGATAAATATGTTCCCGATAGAGTTTTTCTCGAACATAATAATCAACTTCGTGCTCATATTCGCGCCCGTGTCCGTTATGATGCTGGTGCTTTCGATAATTGCCCGTGTAAGGGTCAAAAAGGAAAAAGTGCAATGAACCGCTATGAACAAGTGGTCTCCGAGAAGCTCGAAAGGCTGAGGAGCCAAAAAAAATTCAATCTGCTTGCGATAGAAAGCTCCTGCGACGAAACCGCCGCCTCCGTTCTCACGTCCGAGAGGGAGGTCAGGTCTATGGCAGTGCATACGCAGATACCGCTTCATCAAAGGTACGGCGGCGTCGTGCCGGAGATCGCCTCACGGAGCCACGTCGAGAGGATAGGCGGTGTTGTGAGATATGCCCTTGAGGATGCGAAAATGAGCATGGAGGACATAGACGCCGTTGCTGTGACCTGCGGACCGGGACTTGTGGGTGCGCTGCTGGTCGGCGTCAGCTATGCAAAGGGGCTTGCCTTTGCAAGACAGCTTCCTCTTATCGGCGTGAACCATATTGCGGGGCATATTGCCGCAAATTACATTTCCCACAAGGAGCTTGAGCCCCCGTTCGTGTGCCTTGTTGCCTCCGGGGGACACAGCCATATCGTGGAGGTCGGCGATTACTCGCAATTCAGGCTTATCGGCTGCACTCGTGACGATGCGGCGGGTGAGGCGTTTGATAAGGTGGCAAGGGTGCTCGGACTGCCGTATCCCGGTGGACCGCATCTTGAAAAGCTTGCGCTGTCGGGAGATGAGAACGCGTTTTCGCTCCACGCCGGCTTTAACGCAAAGCCGATTTTGGATTTCAGCTTTTCGGGGCTTAAAACCGCCGTGATAAACCTTATGCACAATGCGGAACAGACGGGCAGGGAGCTTAACAAGGCTGACGTAGCGGCGTCTTTTCAGCGTGCCGTCGTGGATACGCTTGTGACAAAGTCCGTGAATGCGGCGATGGAGGCAGGGCACGGGAAGCTTGTGCTTGCCGGAGGGGTGTCCGCAAACACCGTCCTCAGAAACAGGCTGAGGGTCGCTGCCGAAGCGAAGGGCATAGCTTTCTATTGCCCCGAAATGAAGTATTGTACGGATAACGCCGCAATGATCGGCTGTGCCGGCTATTACGGTCTGCTCGGCGGGCAAAGTTCCTCGCTCAATCTCAATGCCAACCCCGCTTTGGCACTATAATTTTCATTTATTTTCATATTTTATCCACACAGCACAATGTGCATAATGAGGGCGAATGTGAACAACACACAAAAAATGCCGCAGGCAGGGGCTTGTTTTGTGCATAACTTTGTGGAAACTGTGGAAAGGTCATGGGGTTTTAACAAAAAATACCCCCGAAGGGGTGTATGTGTGAAAAAGTAAAAGAGCACATCTGTAAAAAAGTTACGATATTATCCATTATAATTATTCTTCCCAAGTCGATGGATTTCCTGCGCAAAACCAAGGCATACCTATCCTGTCGAATGCCTTTTTTGAAGGGTGCCAAGCGGCTGAAAAAGGCGAATATATAAGAAATTATCGGTTTTGGCATTTACAAAGCGTGCCGATTGTGCTAATATTACATATTGTGTTAAAGTTGACATGAGTATGTTTTTGGAGGAATATTATGAGCACTGTAACCAAGCTTGAAGGCAGCAAGGTCAAACTGACCATAGAAATGACCGAAGAGGCACTCGAGGCCGGCATTCGCCGTGAATACCCGAGAGCGGCCAAGCGCTACAACATCCCCGGCTTCCGCAAGGGAAAGGCCCCGAGGAAGGTCATTGAGAACGCATACGGCCCCCTCGTGTTCCTTGAGGACGGCTTTGATTCGGCATATCCCGCACTCTATGAGGAGGCTGTCAAGGAGCATGATATAAAGCCCATTGATAATCCCGCAATAGAGATCGAAGCGGTCAGGATGCTCGGCGCAGAAGATCTTCCCGAGGGCGTAGCAATTCGCTTCTCCGCAACCGTTCCCGTAATGCCCAAAGTAACTCTCGGACAGTACAAAGGTATAGAGGTTGAAAAACCTGAGTATAATGTTACGGATGAGGCTGTCGATTCCGAGATAGAAAAAGCACGCCGTGAACGTGCAAGGCTCGTAGTCGTTGAGCGTCCCGTCGAAAACGGCGACACGGTAAACCTTAACTACTCCGGCAGCGTGGACGGCGTAAAGTTTGACGGCGGCACCGCAGAGGAGCAGGAGCTCAGGATAGGCAGCGGCGCATTCATCCCCGGCTTTGAGGAGCAGCTTGTCGGCATGAGCATCGGCGAGGACAAGGACATAACCGTAACCTTCCCGAGCGAATACCACGCACCCGAGCTTGCGGGCAAAGAGGCGGTTTTCGCTATCCATATCAATGACATCAGCGTTGAGGAGCTTCCCGAGCTCAACGACGATTTTGCAAAGGATGCAAGCGACTTTGAGACCGTTGAGGAGTGGAGAAACAGCGAGCGTAAAAAGCTCGAGGAAACTGCGGCACAGAGGGCGGCGACGGAGTTTGAAAACCGTGCTATAGAAGCGGCGGCGGCAAACTGCGAGGTGGAGATCCCCGAGATACTTATCGAGCGTGAAACCGACAGGATGGTGGAGGATTTTGCAAGGATGCTCAGCCAGCAGGGTCTTTCCATTGATATGTACATGCAGTTCTCCGGTTCCGACAAGGAAGCGCTCAGGGCGAGCTACCGCGAGTCGGCGGAAAAGAACGTAAGGATCAGGATGATGTTTGAAAAGCTTATCGAGGTCGAGGGTATAAAGGCCACCGATGAGGAGATAATGGAAGAAGTACGCAAGTTTGCCGAGGGCTTCGGCGACGATGCGGCAAAAGAAAGATTTATCAACAGCGCAGGCGAGGACATCAAGAGCTACTTTAGCGACAGGATCGCCGTGGATAAGGCTGTAAAGCTTATAATGGACAACGTTCTGGAGAAGCAGGCATAAGCCTCATAAAAGCGCAAGAGTCGGCAGCGGCGCCCGAAAAGCGTTGCTGCCGCATAAACAGATTCGTTGTACGGATTCAAAGAAAGAAAGGAATGCCTGCCGACAAAGCGGGCAGCGGATGGAGAATATGTTAATACCGACCGTAATAGAGCAGACCGGCAAGGGTGAAAGAGCCTATGATATTTATTCGAGGCTGCTGAAGGACAGAATAGTCTTTTTGGGCGACGAGGTGAACGACGTTACCGCAAATCTTGTGATAGCGCAGCTGCTTTTCCTCGAAGCGGAAGACCCTGATAAGGACATATTTTTCTATATAAACAGCCCGGGCGGCTCGGTCAGCGCCGGACTTGCGATTTACGACACTATGCAGTATATCAAGTGTGACGTATCCACAATATGCGTGGGTATGGCGGCATCTATGGGTGCATTCCTGCTGGCGGCGGGCGCAAAGGGCAAGCGCAGGGCGCTTCCCAACAGCGAGATAATGATACATCAGCCCAGCGGTGGAGCCAGCGGTCAGGCGTCGGATATAGCCATTCATGCGGAGCATATACTGAAGATAAAGAATAAGCTCAACAGCATACTTGCCAAGCGTACCGGTCAGCCCATTGAGAGGGTTGCGGCGGATACGGAGAGGGACAACTATATGTCCGCCGAACAGGCGCTCGAATACGGTCTTATCGACGAGATAATTCCGCCGAGAAGATAAGCTCCGGCGGCAGAACGCCCACGTTTTAATGAAAGGAAGGCTTTGCATTATAGATGCGGAGCCGTGGTCAGGGTATGGCAAAAAATGACGATAAAAACAACAGCAATATAGTTTGCACATTCTGCGGGAAAAAGCAAAACGAAGTAAAGCGTATAATTGCGGGTCCCGGGGTGAATATATGTAACGAGTGCGTCGAGCTTTGTCAGGATATACTCGACGACGATTATACGACGGCGGAAATGGACATAGGCGACATTGCCAAGCCCCGTGAAATTGCCGAGGTGCTTGACCAATACGTTGTCGGACAGAGTGACGCAAAAAAGGCGCTTTCCGTTGCGGTTTACAACCACTATAAGCGCATAAACGAGAAAAAGACGGACGATGTGGAGCTTCAAAAGAGCAACATAGTCATGCTTGGGCCGACGGGCTGCGGAAAAACTCTGCTTGCACAGACGCTTGCAAAGGTGCTTAATGTGCCGTTTGCCGTTGCGGATGCGACGTCGCTGACGGAGGCCGGCTATGTTGGCGAGGACGTTGAAAACATACTTCTTAAGCTCATACAGGCGGCGGACTACAATATCGAGCGTGCCGAGCACGGCATAGTCTATATAGACGAAATAGACAAAATCGCACGAAAGAGCGAAAACCCCTCCATCACAAGGGATGTTTCGGGCGAGGGCGTACAGCAGGCTCTTCTGAAGATAATCGAGGGTACGGTTGCAAGCGTACCGCCTCAGGGCGGCAGGAAGCATCCGCATCAGGAATGCCTGCAGATTGACACCACCAACATACTGTTTATATGCGGCGGCGCCTTTGGCGGCATAGAGGACATTATAAGCCGCAGAACGGGCAAAAAACTGATGGGCTTTGGTGCAGACGTGCAGACCAATGTGGAAAAGGACGTCGGTACGATACTCAAAAACATACTTCCCGAGGACTTGCTCAAATTCGGTCTTATTCCGGAGTTTGTGGGACGTGTGCCGGTCATAGTGACGCTGCACCAGCTTGACGAGAAGGCACTCATAAACATCCTCACAAAGCCGAAAAATGCGCTGACGAGGCAGTATAAGCGTATGCTCGAGCTGGACGGAGTTGAGCTTGAGTTTGAGCATGAGGCGCTTATCGAGGTCGCCAAAGAAGCGATTGCAAGAAAGACCGGTGCGAGAGGCCTGAGAGCAATTCTTGAGAACGTGATGCTCGACATAATGTACGAGATACCCTCGAGAACAGATGTTAAAAAGTGCATCATAACCAAGGAAGTCATTTGTGACAAAAAGCCCCCCGTTCTCATCACGGAGAGCGCAGGGGAAAAGCCGAAATTGGCTTAACAACAAAGCAAAACGATCAAGGGTGGCGAAACAGCCACTCTTTTTTTGCGAAAAAAGACAGCCTTCATGCGGCTGCCTTTGATTTTTATTATCGGTTTCAGTCCTTTTTGACTATGGAGTCGTTGGCCTTGTAGATGCTGTTTTCGGGTACAACGCCCCTAACGCACGACACGGGATATATGCTGGAGCCTCTGCCTACCACCGTGCCGGGATTAAGCACGCTGTTGCAGCCCACCTCAACGTTGTCGCCGAGTATCGCACCGAACTTTTTACGCCCCGTTGGGAGCAGCTCACCGGAGTTTTTGACCACAACGAGCGTTTTGTCGCTCTTTACGTTGGAGGTTATGGAGCCGGCGCCCATGTGCGCCTTGTAGCCCAGAATCGAATCGCCGACATAATTGTAATGCGGCACCTGCACGTTGTTGAACAGCACGACGTTTTTAAGCTCGGTCGAGTTGCCGACGACACAGTTTTTGCCGACAAGTGCGTTGCCTCTGATGAACGCACAGTGGCGCACCTCGGCGTTTTCGTCGATTATGCAGGGGCCTGCGATATATGCGGAGGGATAGACATTTGCGGTCTTGGCGATCCACACGTTCTCGGAGGGGTTGTAGAATTTATCCGCAGGCAGGCTCTTGCCAAGCGAGATAATAAAGTCGCCTATATCCCCGAGTGCCTCCCAGGGATATTCCTTGCCGTCAAAAAGCCCGGCGGCAATGGTTTGAGAAAGATCCAAAAGCTGGTTCGTCTTATACATAAAAAACTTCCCCCTTGTGGCAGATTAAGCTTTAATCTCGATCAAAAGTCCCTTTTTTGCCATAACCTCGATCACGCCGTCAACCTTTTCGGCGCACAGCTCCTTTGAGGGCGCTTCGACCATGACCCTGAGCACGGGCTCGGTGCCGCTCTTTCTGAGCAATATCCTGCCCTGAGAGCCGAGACTTTCGGTTACGGCATCAACGGCGGCCTGTACGTCGGGGTCGTTCATGGCGGAGTCTTTGTCGGTCACCCTGACGTTTTTCAATACCTGAGGATATACCTTCATGGGCTCTGCAAGCACCGAAAGCGGCTGCTTCTTTGTAAGCATGACCTCCATGAGCTTTATTGCGGTCAAAAGCCCGTCGCCGGTCGTGGCATACTTGCTGAAAATTATGTGGCCGGACTGCTCGCCGCCGATAAGATGACCGTTTTGACGCATGTTTTCATATACGTATTTGTCACCGACGGCGGTTTTTTCATAGGCTATGCCGACTTCGTCAAACGCCTTGTAAAGTCCGAAGTTTGACATAACGGTCGTTACAACTGTGTTGTTTGTGAGCATACCCTTTTCCTTGAGGTAGCAGCCGTAGATGTATAGTATTTTATCGCCGTCAACGAGATCGCCGTTTTCATCCACCGCAAGGCAGCGGTCGGCGTCACCGTCAAATGCAAAGCCCGCATCAAGCTTGTGCGCTTTGACGTATTCCTGCAGATGCTCGATGTGCGTGGAGCCGCAGTTCGTGTTTACGTTTATGCCGTCGGGCGTGTTGTTTATAACGTGAGTTTCGGCGCCGAGTGCATCGAATATGCTCTTTGCTATCATCCATGTGCTGCCGTTTGCACAGTCGAGACCGATTTTCATGCCCTTGTAGGAGTGTGTGGCGAGCGTGACAAGATAGCCGATGTAGCGGTTTCTTCCCGCCGCATGGTCTATCACCCTGCCGATATTTTCACCGGTGGCGTACGGAATATCGCCGTATTCACCGTCAAGATACTTTTCGACCTCGTTGATAACGGCGACCTCCATCTTTTCACCCTGACCGTTTATCAGCTTTATGCCGTTGTCGAAGAAGGGGTTATGGCTTGCAGAGATCATTATTCCGCAGTCAAATTCCTCGGTGCGCGCGATATAGGCCACGCTCGGCGTGGTGGTAACGTGCATCGTATAGGCGTCTGCGCCGCTTGCGGTTATGCCTGCGCAGAGCGCACACTCGAACATATAGCTCGAAAGCCTTGTGTCCTTGCCGATAACTATGCGGCATTTGTGGTCCCTGCCGTAATAGTGACCGATGAAGCGACCTATCTTATATGCGTGTTCAACGGTAAGGTCGCAGTTCGCTTTTCCCCTGAAGCCGTCTGTTCCGAAATATTTTGACATAATGATTCCTTTCTCGCCCAAAGTGCAGGCTGTGCAAACCGTCCGCAAGCTTAAAGACCGTCTGCGGACACAGCGTCTGCTGACGCAGGGCGTGTTAGATTTATTTACAGCAGAGATGCTGCATCGTGGTCAAGGTATATCTCCACGTCGGGATGAAGCTGAAGCACGGAGGCGGGGACCTCGGGCGTGACTTCGCCGCATACCGTGGCACGGATTATGGGCGCCTTTGCCTTACCGATAGCCATGAGTATTATGCTCCTTGCGTTCATAACGGTCTTTATACCCATTGTTACGGCGTGGGTGGGAACTTCGTCGATGGAGGCGAAGAAACGGGCGTTTGCTTCCCTTGTGGACTGCGTAAGCTCAACCTTGTGGGTGATGGAGCCGAAGGGGGTGTTGGGCTCGTTAAAGCCTATATGTCCGTTGTTGCCTATGCCGAGAAGCTGAACGTCTATGCCGCCCGCCGCCTCTATAGCCTTGTCGTATGCCGCGGCGGTGCTGTCCGAGGTGTCGAGACCGGAGGGAACAAAGGTGCATTCCTTGCGGATGTCGATGTGGTCGAACAGGTTTTTGTCCATGAAATAGCGATAGGACTGGTCATGGGTGCCGTCAAGACCGACATATTCATCGAGGTTGAAAGACGTAGCCTTTGCGTATGACATTCTGCCTTCCTTGTTAAGGCGAATAAGCTCCGCATAAAGTCCCAGAGGGGTGGAGCCGGTTGCATGACCGAGAACGGCATCGGGCTTTTCGTTTAAAAGCTTAACATAGCGCTCGGCTGCAAGCTTTGCAATCTCCTCGGGTGTTCCGACGTATATTTTCATTTATAAGTCCTCCAAAATACACAATTTGGATATTATCCAATTATAAAGGATAACATAATATATAGTTATGTGCAACGATTTTTTTTTACAATTTCCTTGCAAAAGGATGCCGAAAGGCAGAAAAGGCTCACAATTTGCCTTCGATGCACGGAATGAGAGACAGGCTGTATCAGCTGTCTTTTCTCAAAATATCGGGGGCGAACAGGAAAAACAGCAAAACTAATACGATGGCGGCGGCGGTGGCTTTTCCGTAGACGGTCTGCACATAGCTTGCGGCATACCCGAGCAGGGGGATGTGAAACACGGGAACGCCGATAACGTCCGTAATATGCACCAAATGCGGATCAAGACCGTTATTGAGGTCGCCCTTTGTTAAAAAGTCAACGTCTAATGGGTTTGATTCGCAAGGTATGACCTCCTGGATTCTATGCGTGGCAACGGAATCATCCTCCAGTGAGTAGGTTATAATGTCGCCGTTCTTGAGCGTATAGGGATCGGTTTCCTTAACCAAAATGAGAGTTCCGGCATAGTAAGTAGGCTCCATGGAATTTGACGGTATCGAGAAAACCTTCAAACCGAGCGTATGCGACAGAATGAGGAGTATGCTCAACACGCTCGCAAAAACTGCGATTGCGGAAAATAACAAATACCAAATTTTCAGTAAAAAGCTATTTCTTTTGCTTTCCCTTTTCATCACGATACAACAAACAGCTCACCGACAAAAGAAGTGGCAAAGCCCGAAGGTATTTTCTATAATTGTCACTATTTGAAGATAAGTATAGCGCAGAGAAAGGAATTTTGCAATGCGCAAATGGGAAAAAACGTCAAGCAGGGAGGGGACTCAAAAAGCAATAAGGGCGGCAAAGCCGCCCTTAAGGTAGTTTGGTGTCTTATGCGCCGAGAAGTCCGTTATAGCTTCTCGATACGGTGGTCTGTGCATAAGCG
>JAEDJH010000015.1 GCA_016296415.1 Clostridia bacterium
TCTCAGGGAGGAGATTCTCCTCCTATACTGTTGTGAAAGAGCCTTGCGTAAAACGCAAAAGGATTTGCCATGCCGAACAATTTGCTGGACATACTGAAAAAATCGGACGAATACCTCCGCCTTGTCGAAACGCTTGTTTCGGACGGCGGTGCGGTCAGCGTATTCGGACTTTCCGAGGCGCATAAGGCGCATATATTCGCCGCAGCCGCAAGGCATACGGGGCTTCCGATGCTGTATGTGGCGGCGGACGAGCGGGCGGCACACAGGGTTTATGAGGAGGTAATAAGATACCTTCCCGACGCCCTGCTTTTCCCCGTGAGGGATATGTCGTTTTCGGCACGCACCTATGCGGCGTCGAGCGACATCGCTGCGGGCAGAATACGCGCGCTGACAGCGATGCTGTACGGAAAAACGCCGGTCACCGTTACATCGGCGGAGGCGCTGATGCAGAGGGTCGTTCCGTCCAAAATACTCGGGCAGGGGCGCATGGAGCTTCGTGTGGGCGATGAGCTGGACGTGGGCGGGCTTATGGAGCATCTTTCGGTATATGGCTACGAGCGTGTGGATATATGCGAGGGCAAGGGGCAGGCGGCAAAGCGGGGCGGCTACGTCGATATTTACCCCATAACCGCCCAAAACCCCATAAGGATAGAGCTTTTTGACAACGAAATAGACACCATGAGGGAATACGACCCCATATCCCAGCGCTCGATACGAAACGTGGAATATGCGGAGATAACGCCCGCGGCGGAGCTTCCGAAGCTTGCTTCAAACATGAAAAAGGCGGCGGCGAGGCTCAAAAATGCGTCAGGCATGGGCGAGGAAAGATCACTTTTGGAGCAGGGGATAATGCCCGTGAACGGCATAAACCTGATGCCGCTTATGTTCGGGGACGAATACGGCGAAGCCTTTACGCCCTTTGACTATCTGCCGAAGGATACCGTAATAATGCTCGACGAGCCTGCCGAAATAAGCGAGACGGCGCAGACCGCCTGCACGATGTTTTCCGAGGAGCTTGCCGATGCGCTTGAGCAGGGTACGGCGGTAAAGCAGCAGACAGGGCTGATGCTTTCTCCGCAAAGGCTGACGGAGCTGCTCGACACCCCCAAAACGGCGATGCTGTTTTCGCTCACGAGGAGCTATTCGGGCATAAAGCCGAGAGCGCTTTTCAACTTTACAACACGCTCCGTCGCAAAATACGGCACATTTACGGGCGAGCTCGTCAACGACCTGAACTTCTGGCGCAAAAACGGCGTGACCGTGCTGATGTATGCCGGCGCACGTGCAAAGCAGCTTATGGACAGCCTGAACGACATGGGGCAGGAAATGGGGCTTTGTGCCGCCGTGGGCATGACGGAGGAGCTGCAAAGGGAAATTGTCGGGGGCGAGCAGCTTATCGTCGGAAAGTCGCTGGCAAGGGGCTTTGAATATCCCGAGCTTCGCATAGCGGTGCTTTCGGAGGCGGAGCTTTACGGCACCGTGAGCTATAAGGCGCCGAGGCGCACAAAGCGCAAGCCGAGCCTCATGTTCTCGGAGCTTTCCGTCGGCGACGCCGTGGTGCACGAGGTGAACGGCATCGGCAGATTTATCGGAACGGAAACGATGGTGGTTGACGGGCATACCCGTGACTATCTGAAGATAAAATATCAGGGCGGCGATATGCTGTACATACCCACGGATCAGCTTGACCGCCTGCAAAAATACATCGGGCAGGACGGAGAGCAGCCGAAACTTTCAAAGCTCGGCTCGGGCGAATGGCAGCGCACGCTGCAAAAGACGAGGGCGAGCGTTAAAAAACTGGCGTTCGACCTTGTAAAGCTGTACGGCGAGCGCATGAACAGAAAGGGGCACGCCTTTTCACCCGACACGCCGTGGCAGCGCACGATGGAGGAGAGCTTCCCGTACAGGGAAACGCCCGACCAGCTTGCCTGCATCGAGGAGATAAAGCGGGATATGGAGAGCAGCCGTGTTATGGACAGACTGCTTTTGGGCGACGTGGGCTACGGCAAGACCGAGGTGGCTCTGCGTGCGGCGTTCAAGGCGATAATGGACTCAAAGCAGGTCATATTCCTTGTGCCGACGACGGTGCTTGCGCTGCAGCATTACAATACCGCCGTGTCGAGATTTTCGGGTTTCCCGATAAAGATACGCATGCTTTCAAGGTACAATACGCCGGCGGAAACGGCGAGGATAGCCGAGGAGCTTAAAACCGGCTCGTGCGATATGGTCATCGGCACGCATAAGCTGCTCGGAAAGGAAATCGAGTACAAATCGCCGGGGCTTTTGATAATCGACGAGGAGCAGCGCTTCGGCGTGGGGCATAAGGAGCAGATAAAGAACCTTAAAAAGGAGCTGGATGTGCTTACCCTTTCCGCAACGCCGATCCCCCGCACCCTGCACATGTCAATGTCGGGCATAAGGGACATGAGCGTGATAGGCACGCCGCCGGAGCATCGCTATCCCGTGCAGACCTACGTTATGGAGTATTCCGATGCGATAGTGCGGGAGGCGATACTCAAGGAGACGGGCAGGGGCGGACAGGTCTATTTCGTTTATAACAAGGTGCAGAGCATGGACTCGTTTGCAGACAGGCTGAGGCAGCTCATCCCCGAGGTGTCTGTCGCCTGCGCCCACGGGCAGATGCCCGAAAGGCTTCTTGAAAGCACCATGCTGGCGTTTGTGGAGCATAAATACGACGTGCTTTTATGCTCAACGATAATCGAAAGCGGACTCGACGTGACAAACGTAAATACCATAATAATCTATGATGCGGACAATCTCGGCCTTTCGCAGCTTTATCAGCTCAGGGGCAGAGTGGGCAGGGGCTCACGGCTCGCCTACGCCTACCTCACGTTCAACCCCATGAAGGTCCTGACCGAGGTTGCCCAAAAGCGCCTTTCTGCGATAAGGGAGTTTACGCAGTTTGGCTCGGGCTTCAGGATCGCCATGCGTGACCTTGAGATAAGGGGTGCGGGCGACATACTCGGCGCAGAGCAGCACGGCTTTATGGCGGCGGTGGGCTACGACCTTTACTGCAAGCTGATAGAGCGTGCGGTAAAGGAGGCGAAGGGCGAAGGCACATCGCAGGAGGCGCAGGAGAGCGAGGCGGACATATTCGTAAGCATACCCGTAAACGCCAACATACCTGCGTCCTATATCGCAAGGGAGCAGGAGAGGCTTGCCATTTACCGCCGCATTGCGCTGATAGAAACGGGCGATGACGTTCTCGATGTACAGGATGAGCTGATAGACCGCTACGGCGAGATACCCGAGGAGGTGCAGGCACTTATAGGCATTGCGCTGATAAAGGCGTATGCAAAGCGTGCTTTTGTGGATCGCCTGACCGTCAGGCAGGGCGAGGTGAAGTTTGTGTTCAACAAAAAAGCTCCCTACGCCGCCGACAGGCTGTTTGCGCTCGCCGCAAACATAAAGGGCGCAAAGCTCATGGGCGGCGAAAACGTAACGCTTACCATATCCCAGAAAAAGGCGTCGGTGGACTCGATAAGGCGATCGCTCATAAAGCTTCTCAAGGCCATCATGGGCTGTCTTGAGGGCAGAAACAGCGGTGCGGAAAAATAGTTTGCAACCTTTTTTGGGAATATGCGTTATAATTAGTGAGAAACAAACGGAGGTAATTATTATATGAAGATGTATAAGAGAATTTTGGCATTTGCCCTTGCGGTGCTGTTTGTGCTTGCCGTGTGCGCCTGCTCACCGGCGGAGAAGCCCGTGGATCTTAAAAACCCCGAGGGAGGACAGAACATCAGCGACAAAAAGACGCAGCGTGATGACGGCAAAACGCCCAACAGCAGTGTACAGGACGGCTCAAACAAGGAGAACGGCTCCGGCGACAAGGAAGGAACGAACAAGTCCGATGAAAACAAAACGGGCGGCTCAAGGCGGGAGGACTCCGTGCAGGACAAGTACGAATGCAGCGGCTTTAACGTGACCCACGTTCGTGTGCAGTACGCAAAAAGCGAGCCGCTGACCGCAATAGTCACGAGTGTCGGGGAGCTCAACGAGTTTTTGAGCAAATACCCGGGCAAAACGAACATAAGGATATACGACGAGGAGTTTTTCAAGACCAATGCGCTCGTCGTCATGATCTCCACGTTTACCAGCGGCTCGGTTTCGCAGAAGGTTGTTGAGGTTGACGCCTCCGACGCCGGCGAGATGAAGGTGTATATCACGACCAAAATACCCGAGATAGGCACAACGGACATGGCGGCATGGTTTGTCGGCATCGCAATCCCCAAAACCGAGTATAAGGGACAGACGGAGCTTGTCATAATCGAAAAATAACCCATATACCATATAACTGCCGCATTGACCGCCGAAAGGCGGTCTTTTGCTTTATGCCGGCAAAAGGTTAAACATTTAATAAACCCTGTTGACAAACGCCCCTTGCGGCGTTATAGTGTTAAACGTTAAACAGTTTGTGAAGGGAGGGGTATCCATGACCGATACCAAATGCCGCATAACGGGGCTGCTTTTCAAGCTGGAGCTTTTGAAAAGGATAATACTCAGGCGTTCATGCCGGGGACTCGGGCTGCACTTTAAGCAGCGCCCGATGCTGGACTACATTTTAAGGCATGACGGCTGCACGCAGACCGAGCTTGCACGTGCGCTCCACGTAACGCCTGCGTCGGTTGCGACAAGCACAAAAAGGCTGCAGCATTCGGGCTTCATAACCAAGCAGACGGACGAGGGCAACCTCAGGCAAAACAGAATTTCCGTCACGGAGAAGGGGCGTGCCGCGGTCGAGGTGGCGCATGAGCATTTTGTAAAGCTTCAGACGGATATGCTGAGGGGCTTTTCCGACAGCGAGGCAGAGGTGCTTGCATCCATGCTTGAAAGAATGGCGGAAAACATCACCGACGAGGAAACGGGAGAGCTCAATATAAAGGAGCTTATTCTGATAGATACAAAACTCGAATCGGAAAAGGGGGAGATTTGACCGATATGTTCAAAATATTCGTAAAATACTCAAAGGGCTACAGGCTGTATGCGATACTGGCATCGCTGACGATAATGCTGGAGGTGCTTCTTGAGGTCTATATCCCCTATATAATGAAGGACGTCGTAAACATCGGCATCTCCACGGGCGACATGGGCATCGTCATACAAAAGGGCGTGCTGATGGTGCTCGTTGCGCTGCTGTCGCTGTTTTTCGGCATAACAAGCGCAAGATTTGCGGTGCTTGCCAGCACGGGCTTTGCCAAAAACGTGCGGAAGGCGCTGTTTGACAAGGTGCAGTCGTTCTCGTTCAAAAACGTGGACAATTTCAGCACCGCGTCGCTCATAACGAGGCTGACGACCGACGTTACCAATATGCAGCAGTCGTTCCAGATGTGCATAAGGATGCTCATTCGCTCCCCCGTCATGCTCGTTGCATCGACCGTTATGGCGAACAAGGTCAGCGGGGAGATGGGGCAGATATTCGCAATCGCCATCCCCGTGCTTGCAATATCCATGGGTGCAATAAGCGTCAGCGTTTACCCGAGATTCAGGGTGATGCTCAAGCGCTTTGACAATATGAACGCCCAAATACAGGAAAACCTTACCGCCATAAGGGTGGTGAAGGCGTTCGTTCGCCACGAGTACGAGATTGAGCAGTTCAACGAGGCGGCGGAGGACGTGACAAAGGCGCAGGTCAAGGCCGAAAAGCTGCTTGTTCTCAATAACCCCGTATCCCAGCTTGTCATGTATTCGTGCATGATAGCGACCTGCTGGATAGGCGGCAACGCCATAATCGGCGGCTCCATGCTTGCGGGCGACCTTATGAGCTTTATAAGCTATATCAGCCAGATACTTTCGTCGGTAATGATGCTGACGATGATATTTGTAAACCTCATTCTTTCGAGGGCATCGGCAAAGCGTGTCGGGGAGGTGCTTTCCGAGGTCATAGACATCTCCGATGCGGATGCGGACCCTTCGCTTTTGGTAGGGGACGGCTCGATAGAGTTCGAGGACGTTTCGTTCAGCTATTCGGGGCAGGGCGACAATCTCACGCTTAAAAACGTGAATCTCAGGATAGCCCCCGGTGAAACGATTGGCATAATCGGCGGCACGGGCTCGGCAAAAACCACGCTCGTACAGCTTATACCCAGGCTTTACGACGTATATGACGGCACGGTGAAGGTAGGCGGCAGGGACGTGAGGAGCTACACGCTCCAAAACCTCAGGAGCGCCGTATCCGTGGTGCTTCAAAAGAACGTGCTGTTCTCGGGAAGCATAGCGGAAAACCTGCGCTGGGGCGATATGGAAGCGACCGAGGCCGAGATAAAGGAAGCGGCGCAGGCGGCGCAGGCGCACGAGTTCATCGAAAGCTTCCCCGACGGCTATCAGACCGAGCTTGGGCAGGGCGGCGTAAACGTATCCGGCGGACAGAAGCAGAGGCTCTGCATCGCAAGGGCGCTTTTGAAAAAGCCGAAGATAATAATTCTTGACGACAGCACCTCGGCGGTGGATACCGCAACCGACGCAAAAATACGCAGTGCGTTCAGGGAGAAGCTTGCCGATACCACGACAATAATAATCGCTCAGCGCATCGCCTCCGTAATGGACGCCGACAGGATAATCGTCATGAACGACGGCGAGATAGACGGAATAGGCACGCACGAGGAGCTTATGCAGACGAACAAAATCTACAAAGAGGTCTATTCCTCACAGCAAAAGGGGGTGGCATAAATGGCGGGACCCGGTTCGGACAACAACAAATTCAAGCGTCCGCAGGACACAAAGGGAACCATTCGCCGCATCGTCCGCTACATGGGCGGCTATAAGCTTCAGCTTGCGCTGGTCGTTGTCGGCATAATCATAAGCTGTCTTGCAAACGTTGCCGGCACGTATATGCTTAGGCCGATAATCAACGACTTCATCGTTCCGCTTATCGGTCAGGAAATGCCCGATCTCAGCCGCTTCATCGGCATACTGATGGTTCTTGGCATGATATACCTTGCCGGAATCGGCGGAATGTACCTTTTCAACCGGCTGATGATAAACGTATCCACGGGCACGCTGCTCAGAATAAGGAAGGAGCTGTTTGATCACATGCAGCGCCTCCCCATCGGCTACTTCGACTCCCGTACGCACGGCGAGATAATGAGCTGCTATACGAACGATATAGACGCCATGCGTGAGCTTTTGAGCCAGGGCTTTCCGCAGCTTGTAAACTCCACGCTGAGGGTCACGGCGATTTTCGTCATGATGATGGTGCTAAGCCCCCTGCTGACGGTGATAACCGTGGCGGTGCTGATACTGATGATGTTTGTGGTAAAGCTGCTCACCACCAAAAGCGGAAAATACTTCAAAATGCGCCAGAGTGCGCTCGGTAAGGCGAACGGCTATATCGAGGAGATGATAGAGGGGCAGAAGGTCGTAAAGGTATTCTGTCACGAGGATACGGTAAAAAAGGACTTCGATGCTCTCAATGAGGATGTGCGGGTATCGACCGCAACCGCAAACTCCTGGGCGATGGTCATGATGCCGATAATGGGCAACCTTTCGCATCTGCACTATGCGATAACCGCAACCGTGGGCGCAGTTATGGCGATAGGCGGCGTTTTGCCGGCGGCCGAGGCACTCGGTATAATCACGGCGTTTTTGCAGTATTGCCGCCAGTTCTCCATGCCGATAACCCAGCTTTCGCAGCAGTTCAATTCCGCCATGAGCGCACTTGCCGGCGCAGAGCGTATGTTCAAGCTGCTCGATGCGGAGCCCGAGGCGGACGAGGGCCGTGTGACGCTCGTTCATGCAGGCTATGACGGCGAAAAGCTCGTTGAGACCTCCGAACGCACGGGTATCTGGGCATGGAAATGCCCCAATGCGGACGGAAGCTGTACGCTCGTACAGGTCAGGGGCGACGTAAGGCTGAACAACGTCACGTTCAGCTATGACGGAGAAAAGACCGTACTGCACGACGTCAGCCTCTATGCAAGGCCCGGCGAGAAGATCGCCTTTGTAGGCTCGACGGGTGCGGGCAAGACCACCATAACCAACCTCATAAACCGCTTCTATGACGTGAACGAGGGCGAGATAACCTACGACGGCATACCCGTCACCGACATTAAGAAGGATGACCTGCGGCGTTCGCTTGCGATGGTGCTTCAGGATACGCATCTTTTCACCGGCACGGTGAAGGAAAACATCCGCTACGGCAAGCTCGACGCAACGGACGAGGAGATAATTGCGGCGGCAAAGCTTGCAAACGCCCACTTCTTCATATCTCATCTGCCACAGGGCTATGATACCGTGCTGACGGCGGACGGTGCGAACCTGAGCCAGGGTCAGAGGCAGCTTTTGGCGATAGCACGCGCGGCGGTGGCAGATCCCCCCGTGCTGATACTTGACGAGGCGACAAGCTCCATCGACACCCGCACCGAGGCGCTTATCGAAAAGGGCATGGACAGCCTTATGGCGGGGCGCACGGTGTTCGTTATCGCACACAGGCTTTCCACCGTAAGGAACTCAAACGCCATAATGGTGCTTGAAAACGGGCGCATAATCGAGAGGGGCGACCATGACGAGCTGATAGCCGAAAAGGGCAAGTATTACCAGCTTTATATGGGAATGTTTGAGCTGAGCTGAAATTCGGGGGAGGGCTTTTGTGCTTTCCCCTTCATAAAAAACTGCGGAGGAGCGTTTTGGCGTCTCCTCCGTTCTTTTTGCGTTGTCTATTTTGCCAGCATCGACATGGCGGATTCGTCCTTGTCACGCTCCGCCTTATGACGGCTTTCCATGATCATCTTGTCGGCTATCAATGCGATAAACTCGCCGTTTGTGGGCTTGTCGTTTTTGTTGTAGATGTTGTAGCCGAACAGCCGGTTTATGTTCTCTATCTTACCCCTTGTCCACGCCACCTCTATGGCATGGCGTATCGCTCGTTCCACCTTCGACGGGGAGGTGCTGAAGCGCTTTGCTATGCCGGGGTAAAGCTCCTTGGTTATGCGGTTTATTATATCGGGATTGTAATACACCATGCGGATGGCCTCACGCAGATAGTGATAGCCCTTTATGTGCGCCGGTATGCCTATCGTTAGGAAAACGGAGGTTATCTTCTCGTCGAGCGTTCTCGGCTGTGAGCCGACGGTGCATATTTCCGATGAGGCGATTATTCCGGCGTCCACGATGTCCATTATGCGCTTGTAAACCGTTTCCGGCTCGGCGGGCTTGACCATGAAATACCTTGCGCCAAGCATACATGCACGCCGCACCATGTCATCCTGCCGAAGCGAGCTTATGACTATCACTGCCGGTGCAGGCTCGCACAGCCCGAGGCTTATCTGCTCGAGCAGTCCGAAGCCGTCCAGCTTGGGTATTATAAGCTCCGTAACGACTATGTCGTAGCGGTTGCTCTTTATAAGCGCCGCCGCCTCAAGTCCGTCAACGGCGGTATCCACCCTTACGATCTCGTCCTGCGCCGTAAGATAGTCCCGAAGCTCCGACTGATACCGTATGTTGCCGTCCACTATAAGTATGCGATATTTCGTCATCTGTAACCTCCAAAAGTTGTTTTATCCGCAAATTACACAGCTTTTTGCGGCCTGTGAGGAGATTATAGCATTGCAAAATACGCCTTTCTATCGGACAAAACGGGGAATAATATCGTCTTGTGTCATAACCCGTGCAAGTTTTGCCGAATATGTCCGAAAGCGTAAAAATAGCATCTGAAAATGCGGCAATATTAAATAAAATCAAGAGTTTTTGCCGACTATGAGGCTCTTTTCGGTCTGCCGCATCCGCTTTGCCGGCAGTTTTGCACAGATTAACAAAAAATACACAAAAAAACCTCCTTTACTCGTTGTCAAAGTCATATATAAAATGGTATCATTACTGCACAGGTTGGGCGAAAACATTTTCCTCCTTATATCATCTGTAATAGTATGCGCCCGACAAAAAATCCACCCGACATTCGGTCGGGTGGATTCTGTTTACCGTATTTGTTACTTTATCGGCTCAAAGTCCGCCGCACCGTGCTTGCAAAGCGGGCATACAAAGTCATCGGGAAGCTCGTCGCCCTCGTGAACGTAGCCGCATATCTTGCATACGAAGCCCTTTTTGCCGTCGGTGTCGGCCTTGGGCTTGACGTTTTTGTGGTAATAGCTGTAGGTCATGGTCTCGGCGTTTGAAAGCACACGGGCCTCGGTCACGCTGCAAATGAACATACCGTGTGTGCCGAGATCCACGTACTGCTCGGTCTTGAGCGACATGAACGAGTTTATATACCTTGGGAGGAACACAAGCCCGTTGTCGGAGCGAAGCGGCGTGCAGCCGGCAAACTTATCGACGTTTCTGCCGCTTTGGAAGCCGAATGTCTCGAACACCTTAAACGGAGCGTCTACCGAAAGACAGTTGAGGTTCATTATGCCCGTCTGCTTTATCACGTGGTGAGAATAGTTTTCCTTGTTGATGGTCACGGCAATGCGGTTGGGGGCGTTTGTCACCTGCGATACGGTGTTGACAATAAGTCCGTTGTCCTTGCCGCCGCCGTTGGACGTTACGACGTACAGCCCGTAGCCGATGTTGAACAGGGCGGAGAGGTCGTTTTTGTTCGCCGTTTCGTCATGCTGTGCAAGATAGTCCCTGCAAAGCTCGCCGGCAAGCTGCTCGATCTGGGCGGTGCTTTCATCGTTCAGCGCAGACAGGATCCTTACCGTGGTGTCGGTGAAGGTCAGATTTTTGCAGCCCTCGAGCATACCCTTCATTGTCTTCGCCGCCAGGGGCGCCCAGCTTCCGTTTTCGATAAAGCCGACCGTGCGGTTTTGGAAGCTGCGCTCGGTGAGGTGGTGTATGAACTCCTTCATAAACGGGAAAATGTCCGCATTGTAGGTGGTTGTTGCGAGCACGAGCCTGCCGTAGCGGAACGCATCCTCAACCGCCTCCGCCATATCGCAGCGGGCAAGGTCGTTTACCACTACCTTGGGACAGCCCTTTGACCTGAGCTTTTCGGCAAGCAGCAGGGCGGCTTTTTTGGTGTTTCCGTAAACGGAGGTATAGGCGATGACGATGCCCTCGCTTTCGACCGAGTAGCTTGACCAGGTGTTGTACAGCCCGATGTAATAGCCGAGGTTTTCCGTCAGCACCGGACCGTGCAGGGGGCAGATCTTTTCAATGTCAAGGGCCGCCGCTTTTTTGAGCAATGCCTGAACCTGAACGCCGTATTTGCCGACGATGCCGATATAATAGCGCCTTGCCTCGCACGCCCAGTCCTCCTCGACGTCGAGTGCGCCGAACTTTCCGAAGCCGTCTGCGGAGAACAGCACCTTGTCAAAGCTGTCGTAGGTCACGATGACTTCGGGCCAATGCACCATTGGTGCGGTCACAAAGTGCAGCGTGTGCTTTCCGAGCGAAAGTGTGGAGCCCTCGTCAACCACAATGCGCCTGTCCTCAAACTCCGTACCGAAGAAGTTTTTCATCATCACGAACGCCTTTTTCGACGAAACGATGACCGTGTCGGTGTAGATGCGCATGAAGTTTGCGATGTTGGCGGAGTGGTCGGGCTCCATGTGCTGTATCACCAGATAGTCGGGTCTGCGATCCGAAAGTGCGGTTTGTATATTGTCAAGCCATTCGTGGGTGAATCTTGCGTCCACGGTATCCATTATGGCGATTTTTTCATCCATTATAGCGTAGGAGTTGTATGACATGCCGTTGGGAACGACGTACTGCCCCTCAAAAAGGTCCACATCGTGGTCGTTTACGCCGATATATTTAATGTCGTTTGTTATTTTCATTGTATTATATTGACCTCCTTTTGTTGGTTCTGCTATGGATTATAACACATTTGGAACAAAAACATTGCCAAAAAACAAAAAAAGCATTAAAATATATCTTGAGTAAGTATATGAAGGGGTTAATTCCGCATGAAAAAACAGCTTTGGCCTTTTTTGATACCGCCGGCGGTCGTGCTGCTTACAGGGGCGGTGATGCTATTCTTGTTCGACCATCCCGTTTCGGCGGCGATAGTATTCGGCCTGGGGGTCATTACGTTTTTAATCGCCTTCGACGCCTCGGTGAAATATCGCCGTGAGGCAAGGAAAGAGCTTGACGATATATTCAACAACAATTCCATGGCGGCAACGGGAGTGATAAACGATCTGGACGTGCCGTGCCTGCTGTATATGCCCAACGGGCGCATAATATGGCGAAACGCCGCCTTTGAAAGGATTTACAGGGGGAACAGCCTCAGGGAGATAAAGGGCGGGAAAATCGACCTGACCGCCGACATAACGCAGCAGCTTGACTATCAGGGCAGAAGCTTCCAGCTTCACAACATAAGCGTCGAGCGTGACGGGGGCGTAAAGCGCAGCATCGGCTTCCAATACTGGATAGACAGAACCGAGGCAACGCATTATGCACGGCTCTATGCGGAGCACGTGCCTGCGGTAGCGCTAATATACGTTGACAATATCGACGAGCTTGCCGCCGGGGAAGGCTTTGCCGAGGACGACATGAGGGCGGACATGGAGAGGTTTATCGGAGAGTTTGCGGAGACGGTTGACGGCTTTTGCAAGCGGATAGACGCCATGCGCTTCATCGTCATATTCGAATCCTCCCATATAGCGGAGCTTGAGGCGGAGCGCTTTGCAGCGCTGTTTGAAAACAGCAAAAAGGTGTTTACGGGAACAAATTCGGCGGTGTCGCTGTCGGTAGCGGTCGGTGTCGAGGACAGGCTTGCCGCCTCCGACGAATCGGCGAGGCACGCCATGGAGCTTGCGCTCGGGCGCGGCGGCAATCAGGCGGTGGTTAAAAAGGGAACCGCATACTTCTTCTATGATGGCGGACAAAAGGACACCGTATCGTCCCGTTCCAAGGTAAAAACGAGGCTGTTTGCATCTGCGCTGAGGCAGATGATGGAAAACTCCGCAAACGTCTATATAATGGGACACGACAATCCCGACATGGACTGCATCGGTGCGGCGCTCGGTCTTTTCAGGTGCGCAAAGATAGCAAGAGCGAATGCCGGTTTCATATTGAAGGAGGACAACCCGATGATAGAGACGGTGTGCGAGGAGATAAGGCGCAACCATCTTTACGGCGGATTTTTGGTGGCGCCCGAAAAGTTTCAGAAAACGGGACGCTATATAGATACTCACGACAGGGATATGCTGATAATCGTGGACACGCAGAGGGAGTCCACCGTGGCGGCGCCGGAGCTTCTGAAGCTGTTTAAGAAAAAGGTCGTTATCGACCACCACAGGCGTGCGCTCGACGTAATCCCCGACATAACGCTCGAGTTTTTGGAGCCGAACGTGTCCTCCGCAAGCGAGATGGTCACGGAAATAATACAGTATTTCGATTCCAATCCGAAGCTGACGGGAACGGAAAGCAGCGCACTTTTGGCGGGAATATCGCTCGATACAAGAAACTTTACGCAGAATACGGGCTTTCGGACGTTTGAGGCGGCGGGCTATCTAAGACGCAACAAGGCGAGCATAAACGCCGTGAAGCAGATGTTCAGGGACGATATACAGACCTATATCGACCGGGCGCACATAGTCGAAAGCGCAGTGATCCACCGCCGTGAGATAGCCATTGCGGTATGTCCGGACGAAAGCGGCGCACTGCTGGCGGCGCAGGCGGCGGACACCCTCATATCCATAAAGGGCATATCGGCGGCGTTCGTGCTGACAGACGAGGGCGACGGCGTAAAGATAAGCGGAAGAAGCATCGGCAAGATAAACGTGCAGCTCATACTCGAAATGCTGGGCGGCGGCGGACATTTCAACGTTGCGGCGGCAAAGCTGGCGGACGTATCGCTGCAGGAGGCAATGGAAAGGCTGACGGCGGCAACGGACGAGTATCTTGAGCGTGCGTATCCGGAGCTTATGCAGGAAAGTGACTAATACAAAGGAGGAAATAAAATGAAGGTTTTACTCAAAAGCGACGTAAGAGGAAGCGGCAAGGCCGGCGACATAATAACCGTCAGCGACGGCTATGCAAGGAATTTTCTCATCCCCAAGGGACTTGCGGTTCAGGCGGATGCAACGGTCATAAACTCCGCGGGCATCAAAAAGGAGGCGGCGGTGCATCGCCAGAAGCAGCAGAGGGAAAAGGCGAAGGAGCTTGCAAACGATATGAGCGGGCTTACCGTAAAGGTATATGCCAAATGCGGCGAAAACGGAAGGCTTTTCGGCTCCGTTACGACGCAGGAGGTTTCCGATGCGCTCAAAAAGCAGTATGACATAGCCGTCGATAAGAAAAAGATCTATTTTGACGAGCCGATAAAGAACACAGGCATCGTAAACGTGACGGCGCACATGTTCGAGGACACGCAGGCACGCTTCAAGGTGGAGGTATTGCCCAAGAACTGAGCTGCGGCTCGTAAAATTGCGGTGAGGTAATTATATGGAAGAAATGACACACGACATACCGCACAGCATAGATGCGGAAAAATCCGTCCTCGGAAGCATGCTCATCTCCAAGGATGCTGCTGAGCTTGCGACGGAGTGCATAAGTGCGGATGATTTTTATCTTCCAAAGCATCAGCAGATGTTCTCCGTGATGGCGGCGATAGGTATGCGCGGCGGCGTTATAGACGTGGTAACGGTCATCGACGAGCTTGAGCGAAACGGCTTTTTGGAGAGCATCGGCGGCATTGACTACATAACGGAAATATCCATGTTCACGCCGAGTGCGGCGAACGTGTCCCATTATATACGCATCGTCGAGGAGCGAAGCATAATGCGCAAGCTGATGGAGGCGGGCAAGGAGCTTATTAAGGACGCCTCCGAGGGCTCAAAATCCGTTGAAACGATGCTTGACGACGCCGAGCGCAGGATATTCAACATATCCATGCGTAAAAACGCCGACACGCTTCAGCCGATACAGCCCATCGTCCACAGCACGTTCAAAAAGATTGACGAGCGGATAAAGAACAGGGGCACTATGACAGGCGTGCCCACGGGCTTTTTGGATATTGACAGTCTTACGTCGGGTCTGCAAAAAAGCGACCTTGTCATTCTTGCGGCAAGACCCTCCATGGGTAAAACCGCATTTGCGCTCAACATCGCCGCAAACGCCGCAATACGGCATAAAAAGCACGTTGCGATATTCAGCCTTGAAATGTCGTCGGAGCAGCTTGTAAAGCGTATGCTCTGCTCCGAGGCGAGGGTGGATCTGCAGCACGTAAACAAGGGCGAGCTCAGCCCAAACGAACTTTTGCTGCTTTCGGGCGCACTGCCTGCGCTTGCGGATTCGAGGATACACATAGACGACAGGGCCAACATATCCGTGTCCGAGATGCGCTCCAAATGCCGCAGGCTGAAGGCACGCACGGGGCTTGATCTGATTGTTATCGACTATCTGCAGCTCATGAAGGCGGGCAAGGGCTCGTCGGATAACAGGGTGCTTGAAATATCCGAGATAACAAGGGGACTGAAAATACTTGCCAGGGAGCTTGACGTGCCGATAATACTGCTTTCGCAGCTTTCAAGGCAGGCGGACAAGCGCAAGCCGACCATGGCCGACCTCAGGGACAGCGGCGCCATAGAGCAGGATGCGGACATAATCATGCTCATATACCGCGAGGGCAAGGATACGGAAACGGACGACAACACGACCGATATAATCATTGCAAAGCACAGAAACGGTCCGACCGGTACGGTACAGCTTGTGTGGATCGGCGAATACACGAGGTTTGCCGACAAAACGGACAGGGAAGAATAACCGCATGGAACAAAGTCTCGGGCAAAGGGCCGTTGAAAGGCTCGAAAGCCTTTCGATCAAATACGAATACTTCACCCACAGGGCGGCGGCAACGATGGAGATATGCCGTGAGCTTGAATGTGCGGCGGATGCAAAGCATTGCAAAAATCTGTTCCTTACGAACAGGCAGGGCAATAAATTCTACCTCGTGCTGACTGAGGCGGACAAAAGGTTTTATACGAAGCAGCTTTCGGGGCAGCTTGGCATTTCGAGGCTGAGCTTTGCCGCCGATGAGCAGCTTTTTGAGCAGCTCGGGCTGCGGCCGGGGGCGGTAACGCCGCTTGCGCTGGTGTTTCGGGAGGGCATGGAGCCGATAACCGTAGCGGTGGACGATGCGCTTTTAAGGCATGAGCATATACTCGTGCATCCCTGCGAAAATACCGCCTCGGTCAAGCTCAAAACGGAGGAGCTTTTAAGATTTATTCGGACGGTGAACGGCGAGGAGAACTTAAAATTCGTCACTCTTACCGGCGAGGATGTCCCGTAAAGGGCATTACAGCAAGGGACTTTTGCCGATTTTTTGGCATAAAAGTTCAATTATTCATCGTTTGTTTACCGACAGCGGCGGCAGAGTATGCTATAATTTCGGTAACAATCGTGAGAATAGAGGTTTGGTATGGATACCGTAAATAAAATACTGAAAAAAGCGGGGGCATTTTTTAAACGGCTGAAGGAGCGGATCGTAAGCTTCTTTGCCCGCCTTCCGGAGCGATTGCGGGAAGGGAAGGATCATCGCGGCGACAATTCCGGCGAAAAGGCGGGTACGTCCGGCGGTATAGCGGAAAAGCTGCGCTCGGCAAAACCTGCTGTGCTTGCGGCGATCGCCGCCGGCATAGTGCTGCTTGCTGCCGTGCCGATAATTGCGGTATCCGTTGCGGGCGGTCAATCCGACGCTTCGTCGAAAATGCCGGCTGAGGAGGCGCTTGTTGACATTGACCTCGGCACGCCTGCCGTATCGCATGGGGCGATGATGGGCACCGCTGAGGCAACGCCGATACCTACTCCCGAGCCGATACTCATAACAAAGGGCAATCGAAGCGATATAATTCCCGACGTACAGCTTAGGCTTATGGGGCTTTACTATATGGACGCCGACGATCCGACGGATCTTTTCGGAGAGATGACCAGCGACGCCATAGTGATGTTCCAGCGCCGTCATGGGCTTAATGTCACGGGCGTTTTGGATCAGGTGACGTACGATACGCTGATGTCGGGCGATGCAAAGGTATATATGGTAACGGTGGGCGATGACGGCACGGATATAAAGGAGCTTCAGCACCGACTTTACGAGATGGGCTACATCGAAAGCGTTACGGGCTACTTCGGCACGGATACCGAGGCGGCGGTGAAAAAGTTTCAGGAAAACAACAAGCTGAGCACCGACGGAAAGATAGGTCCTGCCACCCGTGAGATGCTTTACAGCGAAAATGCAAAGCCGAACTTTCTCTCCTACGGGGCGCAGAGCGAGCAGGTGAAGCAGTATCAGGAGATACTCAAGCGCCTCGGCTATCTGACCACCGAGCCGGACGGCTACTACGGCTCGGACACCATTGCCGCCGTAAAGCGCTTTCAGGAGCGAAACAGCCTCATCGCCGACGGGTATATAGGGCCAACGACGAGAAAAAAGCTGCAATCGTCCGACGCACAGGCAAATGCCCTGATGGTGGGCATGAGCGGCGACGACGTTATGAACGTGCAGAAGCTGCTTAAAAAGCACGGCTATCTCAACAGCGGATGCTGTACGGGCTATTACGGCTCAACCACCGAGTATGCCGTAAGGCATTTTCAAAAGCGCAACAATCTTTCCTGCGACGGCAAGGTGGGCAGACAGACGATGAAGGTGCTTACGTCCGACCATCCGACAGGGCCGAGCGCAAGCTACGTCATCGGCGGCGGAGGCGGCGGAGGCGGCTATACCAATCCCGGCGCAACGGTAGAACGCTTCATAGAGGTTGCAAAAAGCAAGCTCGGATGCCGCTACGTGAGGGGCGCAAAGGGTCCGGATACGTTCGACTGCTCCGGCTTCGTGTACTGGTGTCTCAATCAATCGGGCGTTTCTCAGGGCTATATGACCTCCATATCGTGGCGAACCTGCACAAAATACAGACGCCTGCACAGCATGAGCGACATTAAAAAGGGCGACGTTATAGTGTTCAAGATGTCCTCAAATTCGGGTCACGTCGGTATAGCGTTAAGCTCAAGCCGGATGATCGACGCCTCCAGCCGATTCGGCAAGGTCGTCGAACGCTCGTTCAAAACCGACTATTGGCGCAGCGTGTTCTACTGTGCATACAGGATATTTGAATAAATAAACCGAATAATTTCGACCTCTGACGGAGATACCTCGAAAAAGAAGTATCTCCGCTTTTATTATGTAAAGCGGATTTTGCGCATCCCTTTTCACCGATCCGCCCGAAAAAGCCGCAGCCCCCGAGAGTGCCGCAAAAGGGGTGTTTTCTTCATTTTTCGCCCGTAAAGTGCATATTATAGCATAAATAACGGTTGTGCATATATCTTTTTATGTATGCTATTTTTGCCGCAGGCAATAATCATTGTGTAGGTAGAAACCGATAAAAATATTTTCGGAGGAAATTGAAAATGACGGAAGAACAGGGCGTATTAAAAAACGATGTATATGAGGCTGACCGCCCGACGACGGCGGACAGGGTGCATTCCGGATGGAGCGACGACGAGGAGAGGATGCTGTTTTTGGAGGCGAGGAGCGCAAGAAAGACGGGCAGACCGCTCAAAAACGTGTTCGACCTCATTGCGGAGGCGACCGGAAGAAAGCCCAACAGCATAAGGAATTACTATTATTCCAAGCTCAAGGAAGCGGGCAGGGAACGCTCCGGAATGGGGGTGTCGGACGAGTTTTCGGATATATGCTGCCAAAGGTTCGAGCCGTTCACGGAGGAGGAGGTCAGAAGCCTCATGAAAACGGTGCTTTCGGCGCAGGCGATGGGCAAATCCGTGCGCTCCTGCACGCTCGACATGGGCGGCGGAAGCAACAAGCTGATGCTGAGGTATCAAAACAAATACCGTGCGGTGCTGAAAAACGATCCCGAGCTTGTGTATGAGATCGTTTCGGAGCTTCAGGAGGAGGGCTTGCCCCGCTTTGATCCGTATCTGCCGGAAAACAGGCGCATGGGGCGAAGAAAAAAGACTGCGGACGAAAATATGCCGCACGAAGCCTGCCGCAACTGTGCGCTGAGGGCATACGAGGCGCTGCTGGACATGGTAAAAGGCAGCAAATCGGTTTAAAAAGAAATTAAGCAGGGTCTTGCGAAAACGTGAGGGCCTGCTTTTTTAAAAGAGCATAAACAAATAAGTATTCCCGTTCCTATTCGTCTTTATACGTTCGGTGCAGAAAAATTTTGATGGCGAAGCGAGAAAAATCCTTATTCGATTTTGCCGATTTTTCATGTTGATTCGGTAATTTTGTTTCGTTTGACATACATGGGCATAATGTAATAGAATATATGTCAGTAATATACGGAGGCTGATAATGGGTACAGCAAGAAAAGTACTTTGCCGCATCGCCGGAATGGATGTATCTGTGATCGCACACCATGACAAGCTTTATAACGAGCTGAAGCCCTATACCGTTGAATCGGGCGAGCCGCTTTTTGAGATAGACGCTCCCGACGAAAGACTTGCCGCAGTGAGGGAAAAGTCAAAGATCGTTCCGAAAAGAATGCCTTTTGAGCTGATGGAGCATTTTTTTGCGGGGCAGATATTCTACGAGCGAATGCCCGACTTTGACGGCTTCATGCTTCACAGCTCATGCGTGGATTTGGACGGCAGGGCATATCTTTTCTCTGCCGACAGCGGCGTCGGCAAATCAACGCATACAAGGCTGTGGCGCGATCACTTCGGGGACAGGGTGAAAATGCTCAACGACGACAAGCCCCTCATCAGGCTGATCGACGGCAAATATTACGCCTGCGGTACACCGTGGTGCGGCAAGCATGGGCTGCACGACAACTCGATGAGCCCCATACAAGCGGTTGCGCATGTCGTCCGCAGCGAAAAAAACTATATTCGCAGAATCGGCGCCGAGGAGGCGTTCAGGTATCTGTTTCATCAGACCTTTATGCAGATACGGGATAAAGGGCGAATGGAAAGGCTGCTTGCTTTGTGGGACGGATTTGTTGAAAATGTCAGCATCTATGAGCTTGGCTGCAATATAAGCGACGAAGCGGTAGAGGTTGCATATAACGGAATGTACAACGGAATAATGACGGAATAACCAACAACGGAGGTAAAGAAAATGAAAATCAAGGAAGGCTTTGTCCTGAGAAACGTAGCCGACAGCGTGGTTGTCGTGCCTGTAAGCGGAAGCAATGTTGACTTTAACGGCATGATAACGCTCAACGCCACCGGAGGCTTTTTGTGGAAGCAGCTCGAGACCGACAAGACCCGTGAGCAGCTCGTAGAGGCGCTCATGGCCGAATACGGTATTGACGAGGCAACTGCGGCCGACGGTGCGGATAAATTTATCGAATCTCTCAAAAAAGAGGGCTTTTTGGAGCAGTAATGACTCCCGGATATGATCTGCCCGAGCTGTGCAGGATCGTCACGCTCGATGATATGAACGCCGTAATGGCGGAGGTGCTGAACGCCGGAGGGTCGGTCACGTTTTCCCCCAAGGGCATCAGTATGCAGCCCCTTTTGATCCAAAAGCGGGACCATGTAACCATCTCCAAACCGAAGGGGCGCATAAAGCTGTACGATGTGCTGTTTTACAGGCGTGAAAACGGTATGTTCGTTTTGCACAGGGTCGTCGGCAAAAACAAAAACGGCTATATTCTCTGCGGCGATAACCAGCGGGTAAAGGAATACGGCATAACCGACGCAAACGTGATCGCAGTCATGACGGCCTTCAAAAGAAAGGGTCGGGACTACACGACACGTTCGTTTGCGTACAGACTGTACAGCTTTTTCTGGACGCTCATACTGCCCGTAAGACATCCCGTGCTTCGCCTGTACGAGAGGATAAAGGCAAAATTTACAAAAAAGCGCAATAAGCGGTGAAGGAAAAATGAAAAAGAACACTGCGCTCAAATGGCTGCTCGGCAGAGTGGGAAAACAAAAGTATGCACTGATATTTGCATGCCTGTTCAGTATGCTGCAGGCGGCGGGCGTGGTGTGGCTTGCGCTCAACGTAAGGAACATAATCAACGTTGCAACGGGCTTTATGACGGAGCCCGGCGACTTTTTCACCGCATGGATAGCAAAGCTGCTTGCCTTTGCCGGAAGCAAAAACTCCCTGCTTGCGGCGTCGGCGGCGGTGGTTGTGATAAACATTCTGTTCAACGCCTTTGCAAGATTTTTCAGCAGCTATGTTCAGGGACGCATAACCGAGAGAATAAACATAAATATGCGCGCCTCCTTTATGAAAACCATAGCCGCAAAGGACTTTGCAAGGATCTCCTCGTATCATTCGGGCGAGATAATGAACCGCATCGTTACGGATATAGACTCGATCGGTCAGACGATGGTGCATCTTCCGATAAACGTTTTCAGCATGGTTTCAAGGCTGTGCCTTTCGTTTTCGGCGCTTTATATAATGGACAGCACGTTTTCGCTGATGGTTGCCGGAGGCGGCATTTTGCTGTTCTTTCTTGCAAGCCTTACCAAAAGGCCCATAAAGCGCCTTCATACCAGGATGAGGGAGTCGGACGGAAAAGTTCGTGCGTTCATGCAGGAACAGCTCGGAAGCCTGCTTGCGATAAAGGCGTATCTTGCCTATGGGCCGGTAGAGCGCAAAACGAAGCTGATACAGGCGGAGTATTTCAAGCACGCCATGCGAAAGCGCACCGTCAGCGTCATATCCTCCACGGCGGTTTCGTCCATCATGTCGATAGCCTACGCCTTTGCGCTTATTTGGGGCGCATCAAAGCTGTTTGCGGGCGAGCTTGCATACGGCGACCTTTCGGCGGTATTGCAGCTTGTAAACCAGGTGCAGACGCCGCTTACGGGAATGTCGGGACTGCTTCCGTCGTATTATGCCATGCTTTCGTCGGCGGAAAGGCTTATCGAAATTGAAGAGCTTCCGAACGAGACCGGCTACGGCGAGAAGGCGTATGACGGCAGGGAGCTTTACGAAAAGCTGGACTATATAGAGTTTTGCAACGTTGACTTTGCATACGACGAGGATGAGCCGGTGCTTAAAAACGCAAGCCTCCGCCTTGAAAAGGGGAGCTTTGCGGCGATCGTCGGCGCATCGGGCTCGGGCAAGAGCACCCTTATGAAGCTGCTTTTGGGCATCTATCCTCCCGCAAAGGGCAAGGTGGAGTTCGTTCTAAAGGACGGGGAAAGGATACCCGCCGGCGCAAGAACGAGAAGGCTTTTTGCATACGTTCCGCAGAACAACCTCCTGCTTTCGGGCACGGTGAGGGAATGCCTCACGCTGTTTTTGGGAAAAACGCCCACCGATGCAAGGATATGGGACGCGCTGAAGGCCGGCTGTGCATACGACTTTGTTTCACAGCTTCCGGACGGGCTTGACTCCGTGCTCGGCGAAAACGGGCAGGGACTTTCCGAGGGACAGGCGCAGAGGCTAAGCGTGGCGAGGGCGATACTTTTCGACGCCCCGATACTCCTTCTGGACGAGGCGACGAGTGCGCTTGACGAGGCGACGGAGCGCAGGCTGCTTGAAAATATCGGCAAATTTAGGGGCAAAAGCTGCATAACCATAACGCACAGACCCCTTGGCGTGGAGATGTGCAGCAGCATAATCAGAATCGCCGACAGGAACCTGACCGTTGAGGAGCACAGCAGGAGCATATAGCCTGCGAATTTCCCGAAACGGCGGCAGAAACGAAAAATATAACTTTCTCGGTACTTGACATATTTGTATGATTCTGTGAAAATTAAATTGAGCTAAAACAATGAATGCGGAGGTGTTTTCTCATGTTCAAAACGCTCGAAGAAGCAAAAAGCTTCTGCAAAGATAACGGAATAACCATGCTTGACTTCAAGATGACCGACATCAACGGCGCTTGGAGACATATTACCCTCCCCGTCGATCGTCTCGATGAGGATATGATGATTTACGGCGTTGGTTTCGACGGCTCCAACTACGGCTATGCACAGGTCGAAAACAGCGATATGGTATTTATCCCCGATCTCAGCACCGCAGCGGTCGAGCCCTATACCGAGGGCGTACTTACCATGACCGGCGATGTAATGATAATCGCCGTACCCAACAACAAGCCCTTCGACCAGTATCCCAGGAACGTTGCAAAGCGTGCCGTTGAATACATGAAGGAAACCGGCATCGCCGACACCATGATAATCGGACCGGAGTTCGAGTTCCACGTGTTTGACGAAGTATCCTTCAGAAACGATCCGCACCACAGCGAGATGCGCATTGCCTGCGACGAAGCATACTGGGCAACCTCCGAGGGCACCAACGGTCATCAGATCAGATATAAGGCCGGCTACCATGCCGACATCCCCCACGACGTAAACTTCGAGCTCAGGAACGAAATGTGCCGTACCCTCGAAAACTGGGGCGTAAAGGTCAAGTATCATCATCATGAGGTGGGAAGCCCCGCACAGGAGGAGATCGAGACCGAAATGGGCGAAATGACCGAAATGGCCGACAAGACCATGATCGTCAAGTACGTCATCAGAAACGAAGCCGAGCGCTGGGGCAAGTCCGCCACCTTCATGCCGAAGCCCGTTCTCGACGAGGCAGGCAACGGTATGCACGTTCATATCATCCTTACCAAGGACGGCAAGCCCCTGTTCTACGATCCCAGCGGCTATGCAATGCTGTCGGACGAGGCGCTCTGGTTCATCGGCGGTATGCTCAAGCATGCTGCATCGCTCTGCGCCCTCACCAACCCCTCCACCAACTCCTTCAAGCGCCTTGTTCCCGGCTTTGAGGCTCCCGTTACCATCGGCTACGCAACCGCAAACCGCAGCGCAGTCGTCCGTATCCCCGCCTATGCAAAGTCCCCGATGAAGAAGCGCTTTGAGCTCAGGAACCCCGACGCAACCTGCAACCCCTACTATGCGTATTCCGCAATCCTCATGGCAGGTCTTGACGGCATAAAGAACAAGATCGACCCGCATGCAAACGGCTGGGGTCCCTATGACTTCAACCTCTTCGACCTCCCCGAGGAAGAAAAGGCGAAGATCGACTCGCTGCCCCGTTCGCTCGACGATGCGCTCGACGCACTGGAGAAGGATCACGAGTACCTTACCGCCGGCGGCGTATTCCCCGAGAGGCTCATCAAGCAGTGGATCACCAAAAAGCGTGCGGAGCTCAAGAAGATCAACCGCATCCCCAACCCCGCCGAGTTCGAGGCATATTACAGCCTGTAATCACCTAACACGGCAAATAACGTATAACAAAAAGGCACGGCGCAAGCCGTGCCTTTGGCTGTGGTGGGGGGGG
>JAEDJH010000016.1 GCA_016296415.1 Clostridia bacterium
CCGTCAAAGTCGGGTCCGTCCACGCAGGCAAACTTCATCTCGCCGCCAACCTTGAGCCTGCAGCCGCCGCACATTCCCGTGCCGTCTATCATTATCGGATTCATGCTGACCGTCGTTTTGACGCCGTGCTTTTTGGTCAGCTCGCAAACGAACTTCATCATTATAAGCGGACCTATGGCAATAACCTCGTCATAATGCTCACCGGAGTCTATCAGTTCCTCAAGCGCCTCCGTCACAAGCCCTTTCCTCCCGTGGCTTCCGTCATCCGTCATTACAAAAAGTCTGTCAGAGCAGCTTTTAAATTCTTCCTCGAGTATTACAAGGGATTTGTTCCTGAAGCCTGTTATGGAATGCACCTCCGCGCCGGATTCATGCAGTTTCTTTGCAACCGGCAGCGCTATTGCACATCCAACGCCGCCGCCGATCACCGCAACTTTTTTCAAATTTGCAATTTCGGTCGGCTTCCCGAGCGGGCCGACAAGATCCGCTATATAATCGCCTTCATTCAGGCGGCCGAGCTTATCGGTCGTAGCTCCCACGATTTGAAATATCAGCGTTATCGTCCCTTCGTTTCGGGAGAAGTCGGCTATCGTAAGCGGAATGCGCTCGCCCTGCTCATCCACTCTCAAGATCACAAATTGTCCCGGCTCCGCCTTTTTGGCGATCAGGGGTGCTCCGATGACCATGGATACAACGGTAGGATTAAGCTGACGCTTTTTAATAATTCTATTCATTCATCAATGCCCTTTTTTACATTTTTAAGGTGCGGCCCGTTTTAGGAACCACACCGTTTATAGTATATTAGTCTTTCCGTTTTGTAAATATATAGAAACAAATATATGCGCCTTCAGCGTTTGATGCCGCATATATCCCTGATTACCTCTCCGGCAAGTGCAAGACCCGCCGCCCCCGGCACATAGGACACACTCCCGGGAATACCGGATGCGCCATTTTTTATCGGCTCCTCGGTCGAAAACAGCACCTTAAGCGAATCTACGCCAAGCTTTCTCAGCTCACGCCGCATAACTCGGGCAAGCGGACAGCCGGAGGTTTCATATATATCTCTCACGGTAAATTTTGTCGGATCCAGCCGATTGCCTGCGCCCATGCACGAGATAACGGGGATATTTCTCTCCTTCGCCGCCCTTATAAGTGCAAGCTTTGCCGTTACGGTATCAATGGCATCGACGATATAGTCCGTATTTTCGGGTATCGCCCCTGCCGCATTTTCGCCGGTAACGAACAGAGCTTCGGTCGTAACGAGGCAGTCGGAGACCTCCTCAATGCGCTCCTTTGCCGCCTCGACCTTGAGCCTGCCGATATTTCTTTTTGTGGCAAAAAGCTGCCTGTTCAGGTTGCTTTCGGAAAAAACGTCCGCATCGACAAGATGAAGCGAGCCTATTCCTCCCCTTGCAAGCGCCTCTGCACAGTGACCTCCAACGCCGCCGAGACCGAACACCGTCACGAGCTTTTCTCCAAGCAAAGCCTCAGCCTCGTTCCCGAGGAGCGCCGCCGTGCGTTCAAAGCTCCCCCTCATCGACATCAGCCCTCTCCCTTTTCGGAAATAAACCTGTCGATAAACATGGCGCACAAAAAGCCCGCCGCCATGAACGCAAGCGCAATTACGCCCGTGAGCCAATCAATGGCGGCAATCCCCTCAAAGGGGAACACTATGAGCATAGATACCACAAGAAAGCCGAGTATGGCATAATGCGAAGGTCCATGGTACTTTTCTATCATCTTCTTAACGAACAGAATAAGCGGAAGCGCCACAATAACCGCGCCGACGCCGGCAAGCAGGAGATGCGAAGCGGCGAACCAAAGCTCTGCACCGCTGAACGGTCCTCCCGAGACGAGATACGCAAGCTGTGTAAGAAGCGTTGTCAGCGTACCGAGAAGCGGCTCGTACAGCCCCAAAAACATGAGGATGAACGAGGTGCTTACGCCCGGGATCACCACGCCGATGACCAGGACCGCACCGCACAGCATGGCGGTAAATGCGTTGAACGGAAGTCCGCTTCCACCCTTGTCCGCAAGCATTCCCTCAAGGAATGCCAGTCCCCCGATAAGCAGTGCGCCCAAAAATGCGGCGATCAAATACCTCGGCTTAAACCCTCCGTGGGAGTTTGCCTCCTTGATAAACGAAGGGATGCCTCCGGCAACCAAGCCGAAAAACAGGCACATCGTAATAAAATTGTATGTGCTCAATCCCCACTCTACAACGAAGCTGAGGCCGCATATACCGATAACACCGCCGATTGCAACGGGCAGCAGAAAAGCAACGCTCTTTTTAAACTGCTTCAAAATATTGCTCACGGCGTCGAGCATAGGTTTATATAAGCCCATCGAAACCGCAAGTATTCCGCCGCTCACCCCAGGCACGATTCCGCCGATGCCTATCATAAGCCCTGCCACAAACCTTTTCAAAACCGATTTCATTATACAGCCCCCATAATTTCGTTGGTACATTATAACATACCACACTTTCATCGGTTACGCCATAAAATAAATATAAACATTTTTCCAATGCCGCCGTTTACCAAAAATAAACAGAATTTTCATTTTTTATTCATTATACGTCCTTTTCATTTTTTACGGAGAATGGTATAATACAGAAAAAACTTTCAGGTGTTTGCCATGAGGATAGGACAGTTTTCGGACACATTTATGCCCATCGTGGACGGCGTCGGACGGGTTGTATATAATTATGCGAATATGCTTGCAAGGGCGGGACACGAATGCTATGTCGTTGCTCCGATGCACGACACGGGCTTCAGAGGCCGCCTTCCGTTTGAAATTGTGGATTATTCGGGAATGCCGCTCGTTACCTCTCCCCAATACAAGGTGGGCATTCCTATACTCGACAGGCATTACCACGACCGCATATCCTCCGTTTCGCTGGACATAGTGCACGCTCACTCTCCGTTTATCGCCGGTCAGGAAGCTTTAAGGATAGCAAGGCAGCAGAATATCCCGATAGTCGGCACGTTCCATTCAAAGTATTACGATGACTTTTACAGCACGACCAGGTCGGAGGTCATTTCCTCCCTCGGCGTAAAATATGTCGTTGACTTCTACGAAAGGTGCGACGAAGTATGGACGGTTTCAAACGCCTCCGCAGAGGTGCTTGAGGACTACGGCTATCACGGCAGCATCACCGTTATGCCAAACGGCACGGAAACGAAAACCGAACCCGAAAACGTAACGGCCGCCTGCACGGATGGAAAACCCCTGCTGCTCTATGTCGGTCAGATCCACCGAAAAAAGAATATCGGAAGAATACTCGAAGCCTGCGCCCTGCTTAAACGCTCGGGCTATGATTTCTCCCTTGTGCTTGCAGGACAGGGACCCGACTCCGATGGGCTTAAAAACGAAGCTGCGCTTCTCGGCATAAGCGAGCGTGTCACCTTCACGGGGCATATATCCGACATGAGTATACTCGACGGGCTTTATAAAGCGGCATCGCTTTTCCTTTTCCCATCGCTGTACGACACCGCCGGACTTGTGGTAAGAGAAGCGGCGGCAATGGGTACGCCGTCGGTTGCGGTCAGGGGGAGCTGTGCCGCCGAGGTTATAGCCGACGGAGTAAACGGTCTTTTATGCCACGACGACGGGGAAAGCCTTTTCGAGGCGATAAAGCGTGGGCTGGATGCACCCGAATTTCTTGCCGTCCTCGGCGAAAATGCCCGAAAAACCATACCTTTAGGCTGGGATAAGGTTATCGAAAAGGTACAGCTTCGCTACTTAGAAATAATCTCGCATTTTGACTCGGCAAACGCCATCGCCATGCCCGATGATTCAAAATTCGGCAATTAAGTCCTAACAAAAACCGACTGCGCATATAATCCTCTATACCAATCAACACGGAGGTATGTTATGCGTATTTTTATTGTCACAAAAAAAATGCTGATAGTGGGGGCCGTGCTTCTCGCCTGCCTCCTTTTGGCGATAATACTCGTCTGCTCCATGAGCGAGGGCAATTCCTCCCCGAACGGCGTAAGCGCCGACCTTGGTGAGCAATATGTGCTTGAGGTGGCCGCAGGAAAGCAAAAAGAGCTTCCTATATACAGCGTGGAGCGAAGCGACAAAAAAATAGCCATCACCATAGATGCGGCATGGGAGGACGACAAGACGCCATTTATTCTGAGCGAGCTCGCACGGCATAACGTGAAGGCCACGTTCTTTCTTTGCGGCTTTTGGGTGGAAAAATATCCCGAGCAGGTGAAGGCCATATACAACGCCGGTCACGAAATAGGCAACCATAGCCTCACGCATCCGCACATGAACAAATGTTCAAAAGAGCAGATAATCGATGAGCTTACAAAGTTCGACGATCTGCTCGAAAGCATAACCGGATCCAGAAGCGTCGTTTTCCGTGCCCCGTACGGCGAATACAACGACAGCGTGATCCTTACCGTGCGTGAGCAGGGCTACGTGCCGGTACAATGGAACATCGACACTATAGACTGGAAGGAGGAGCGCAGCGCACAGACCATACTCGACTCCGTTATTCCGAAGCTGAGCCCGGGCTGTATAATACTCTGCCACAACAACGGCTTCAAAATAGAAACCTATCTTCCCACCCTGCTTGATACCGCACTTGCCCAAGGCTATGAATTTGTAACGATGAGCGAGCTTTTGCTGCAGGGCAATACGATAATCGACGTGAACGGCGTGCAAAAATGCGCCTGATACATCCTGCCCATGACGCTTTACGGGGCGAACGTCGGGAGCGTATCGCCCTTTTTCCTTTGCAGCCAGCCCCTGCAAGCCCCGCTTTACCCCGTTTCAATGAAAATACGGAAGAAATTTTTGCACAGGATACATTATTTAAGCATTTTTCGCTTGTTAAAATCAGCATTCTGTGATAGAATCCTAAAGAATTATGTGAAAATGAGGTGCAGTATGTTATCACAAAGATGCAACAAATTGCTCGAGCTGGCAAAAAAGGACGGAATTGACGCCGTTGTTGTCACCTCGCAGATAAACAGACGATACTTCTCCGGCTTCACCGGTTCAAATGCGATCCTTCTCATTGCCCCGGGAAAGCGCCTGCTCTTAACCGATTTTCGCTATACCATTCAGGCGAACATACAGTCCAAGGGCGTTTTTGAGGTGATAGAGGAAAGCCGTGCCATTGGTATGGAGCGCATCAAGAACGAGCTTGCCTCCATCGGCGCAAAGACCGTCGGTTTTGAAGATGCCTCCCTCACCGTGCGTGAGTTCAAGGCATACGAGAACCTCGGTGCAGAGCTTGTACCCTGCTCCACTCTCATGGCAAACATCAGAATGTACAAGGATGCCTACGAAACCGAGCAGCTTATCAAGGCGCAGAACATCGCCGACAAAGCCTATGCGGAGCTTCTCACCCGCATCAAGCCCGGCATGAAAGAGACCGAGGTCGCTTACGAGCTTGAATATCTTATGAAGAAAAACGGCGCCGAGGACAAATCCTTCGACACCATCGTCGGCTCCGGCGAAAACGGCGCCCTTTGCCATGCCATCCCCGGCGAGCGCAGGCTGACTCACGGCGATCTGGTCGTCCTTGATTTCGGCTGCAAATACAACGGCTACTGCTCCGACATGACCCGCACAATCGCCATCGGCGAGCCCTGCGACGAGCTGAAGAAGATTTACGACATAGTGCTGAATGCACAGCTTAAAGCACTCGCCGCACTCAAGCCCGGCATCACCGGCAAAGAGCTCGACGCAATCGCAAGAGATCATATAACCGAACACGGCTACGGCAAATGCTTCGGTCACAGCCTGGGCCACGGCTTCGGACTTGAGGTACACGAGGCTCCCTCGGCAAGCATCGTCGGCGAGACTCCCTTTGAGCCCGGCATGACGATAACCGTTGAACCCGGCATATACGTCGAAGGTCTCGGCGGCGTCCGCATCGAGGACTGCTGCATTGTAACCGAGGATGGCTACATCAATCCCGTTACAGCAACAAAAGAAATGATTATCATTGAGTAAAATAACAAAAGCTTTGGAGGTATATATCAATGAGCATGATTATGGCAGGCGATTTCAGAAAAGGCGTAACCGTAGAAATAGACGGTCAGGTTTGGTCAATAGCTGACTTCCAGCACGTTAAGCCCGGAAAAGGTGCGGCATTCGTCCGCACAAGGCTTAAAAACGTTGTCACGGGAGCCGTTCTCGAGCAGACCTTCTCCCCCACCGACAAATATCCCACCGCACATATAGAGACGAAGGAAATGCAGTATCTCTATAACGACGGCGAGCTTTACTATTTCATGGACGTCGAAACCTACGAGCAGCTCGGTCTCAGCTATGAGCAGGTCGAGGATGCAATCAACTTCATCGTTGAAAACATGAACGTAACCATCCGCTTCCACCGTGAGAAGCCCTTCTCGGTTGCCGCTCCCAACTTTGTCGAGCTGACCATCACCGAAACCGAGCCCGGCTTCAAGGGTGACACGCAGACCGGCACCACCAAGCCCGCAACCGTTGAGACCGGCTACAAACTCAACGTTCCGCTTTTCATCAACGAAGGCGAGAAGATCAGGATCGACACCCGCACCGGCGAGTATATGTCCAGAGCGTAATCGCTCTGCTTAACCGCTCTGCGTGATCGCTTTGCATAAGCCCGCTACATAAATATTCGGCTATCCGAGAAAATTAGTTTGCGGGAATACAAAAATACAATCGGAGGTAATTATGAGCTATATTAACGAAAGAGTATCCTACCTTAAGGGACTGGCAGACGGTCTTGAGCTTGGCAACGATGCATCCGCAAAGCTGCTTAAGGCTATGATAGAGGTTATGGACGACATGGCGGAAGCAATCCGTGACAACGAGGACAACATCATCCAGCTCGATGAGTGCATAGATGAGATTGCCGAGCAGTTTGATGAAGTCGATGAATATCTCGACGACGTGGAGGAAAGGCTCGATGTAATAGAGGAAGAACTCGAGGACTGCGACTGTGATTGCGATTGCGACGATTGCGATGACTGTGACCGTGACTGCGACTGTGATTGCTTCGATGACGATGATTTTGTTGAAATCACCTGCCCCAACTGCAACGAGGCCGTATATTTTGACAACTGCATGCTCGAAAGCGGTGAGGACCTCATCTGCCCGAGCTGCGGCAAGGACATAATTTCCTGCTGCGAGGATGAGTGCTGCTGCGGTGACTGCGAATAATCGTAATCAAACATATTTGCGGTTAAGCGGGGAGCTTCGGCTCCCCGTTGACTTTTCTACCCCGTACCGCCGAATTTCCACTGAGTTTTTCGGGGATTGAAACGCAATTTCGTCCAAACTGTAAAATTTCACAAAAAAATAGGATTTTTCCGTTTTTCGCTGAATATTACCTTTATCACAAATAAGGAAGGTCATTGTGTTGAATTACGACACCGATGCTGTAAATTACAGAAAACATATTGAGGAGCTGGAAAAGGCTGCCCTGTCCCCCTATGCGTCCCTTTCAGCCGAAACGAAGGGCAGGGAGCATCCTATACCTTCGTGCCCGATAAGAACGGAGTTTTTGAGAGACCGCGACAGAATAATACACTGCAAATCGTTCAGGCGCCTTAAACACAAGACGCAGGTATTTCTTTCCCCCGCCGGCGATCACTATCGCACAAGGCTCACCCATACGCTTGAGGTTGCTCAGATCGCCCGCACCATATCAAGAGGTCTGCGGCTTAACGAGGACCTGACCGAAGCCATTGCTCTCGGTCACGACTTGGGACATACTCCGTTCGGACATGCCGGCGAGCATGTACTGAACAATCTCGTACCGGACGGCTTCGAACATAACAAGCAAAGCCTGCGTGTGGTAGAAAAGCTTGAAAACGAAGGAAAGGGGCTTAACCTTACATTCGAGGTCAGGGACGGCATTTTGCACCACAAAAAGGATGGCACTCCCTCCACTCTCGAGGGCGCTGTTGTCAGCCTGTCGGACAGAATAGCCTACCTCAATCATGACATTGACGATGCACTTCGTGCAGGCGTGCTCACCGAAAACGATATACCCAAAAGCTGTCTTGAGGTGCTCGGTCAAACGCACGGCAAGCGCATAAACACAATGATACTCGATGTTCTCTCCACCAGCTTTGGCAAACCCAAAGTAACCATGTCCGGGGAAATAGGCGGGGAATTTGACAAGCTTCGCAAGTTTATGTTTGAGAGGGTTTATCTCAATCCCGATGCAAAACGGGAGGAGAACAAGGCAAAGAACGTGGTCGAGCAGCTTTACTGTTACTATCTTACACACATTGATCTTCTTCCGAAAGAGTTTACCATGTACATCGAATCCGACGGTAAGGAGCGTGTGGCCGCAGACTACATCGCCTGCATGACCGACCGCTATGCGATCAGCACCTACGAATCGCTGTTTGTCCCGAGCGATTGGCATTAAATTATATTTTCGCATAAAAAACCGTTTTGCAGGATTTTTGTTTATTTTACAGAATTAAAGATATTAGTCGCAAGGAGGTGTAATCGTTGGCAAAGTTTTCAGAAAGCTGGATGGACGAGCTTCTGCGAAAAAACGATATAGTCTCCGTTGTATCCGATTATGTGCTGCTGTCCCAGGCAGGCCGCAACATGAAGGGGCTTTGTCCCTTTCACAACGAGAAAACTCCGTCCTTCAGCGTTTCACCCGAAAAAAACGTATATCACTGCTTCGGCTGCAAAGCCGGAGGCGGCGTCATCCAGTTCATAATGGATATTGAAAAGCTTCAGTACTATGAGGCGGTGGAGTTTTTGGCCCGTCGTGTCAGCATGGAGATTCCGCAGGACGTCGATGATGAAAAGCTGAAGCTCGAGCGTGCGAAAAAGGAACGCCTGTACAATATCTGCAAGGAAGCGGCGCTGTTTTTCCATAAACAGCTTCTGACCCCCGACGGAGAAAACGCCCGTCAATATCTGAAAAAAAGGCTTGTCAACGCAAGAACCGCCACCAGATTCGGGCTCGGCTATGCCCCCGACACATGGGATGCGCTGAGCAATCACCTTTTGGAAAAAGGCTATAAGGAGCAGGACATAGTCGACTGCAACCTTGCCTATTTTAAAAAAAGCGGCAAAGGAATAATCGACGCCTACCGCAACAAGGTTATTTTCCCCATAATCTCGGTGACGGGCAGGATTCTGGCCTTCGGCGCACGCACAATGGATCCCAACGAGCGTCCGAAGTATAAAAATTCTTCAGAAACACCCATATACTCCAAGGGCAACAACCTTTATGCGCTAAACCTTGCCAAAACGGACAAGCTTTCAGACATAATTATGGTCGAAGGATATATGGACGTCATAAGGCTGCATCAAAGCGGCATAACGAATGCTGTCGCCTCGCTCGGGACTGCGCTCACCGTAAATCAGGCACGCCTTATCAAGCGGTTTGTCGATACCGTATATATCGCATACGACGGCGACTTTGCCGGGCAGAACGCAACGCTGAAAAGCCTCGATATTCTGGCGGCAGAGGGTCTTACCGTCCGCATCATAACCATTCCCAACGGACTTGATCCCGATGATTTTGTTTCTGCAAACGGCGGCGAAGCGTTCCTTCAGTTAAAGGACAATGCGGCATCGCTGAACGAATTTAAGCTGAAATTCATCGCCTCCGCATCCGACCTGAAAACGGACAACGGCCGTGAGGAGTTTGCAAAAAAGGCGTGCAGCTTTGTTGCGACCCTTCCGCCCGTTGAGCGTCCACGGTTTTGCCGCTATATTGCAAAGCGCACGGGGCTGTCCGTCGAAAGTGTCACCGCACAATGCGAATTGTCCGTTTCCGACGGAAAGAATATCATTCCCACAAAACGGAATAATATCAATAAAAAACCTCGTTCGCCAAGGAAGGAGACCTCGGAGCGCCAAAAGCTCGAGCAAATTATTTTGTTCTGTGCGTTAAAATCGTCATCTTGCCGCTCAACGGTCAAAAATACACCGCTGTATAAGGGCAGTAAGCTCTTTACCTCCCCCATTTTTTCAAAGTGCTTTGAGAAAGCCGTTTCGGAGGGAGTCGGCGGAGGCGACCTCAACATCGCAGTATTCATGGCCGGCTTGACAAACGAAGAAGCGGAGCTCATATCGCCCATATCCGGGTTTGATTTTGAAAACTGCGAAACGGTCTTGAATGAATGTCTTGATAATCTGCGAAAGCTTGACATTCAGTCCGAGCTGAAACAACTTACGGAGGCTATCAACGCCGCAAATGCGGATGAGCGTCCGAAGCTGATATGCCAATATCAATCAATGTTAGCAAAGCTTAACACAAAAGCGAACTAATATATCGAAAGGAAAAACTCAATGGAAAACAAGGAAACCACAGCATCCGTAGTCAACGAAAGCAAGATCGACGAGCTTATTGAACGGGGCAAGCGAAAGGGCGTTTTGACCTACAAGGAGATCATGGACACGCTCGAGGATCTGGAGCTTGAGCCGGAGCAGATCGAGCGTATGTATGACCGCTTTGAGGTCCTGAATGTTGATATCGTCGAAGATACGGCTGCTGAGGAGGTCGAACCGATAGAAGACATCAGCCAAATAGAGTCGGAAATCGCCGCCGCAGAGGGCATTGGCGTGGATGACCCCGTAAGAATGTACCTCAAGGAAATAGGCAAGGTTCCGCTGCTCACCCCCGAAGAAGAAAAAGAGATAGCAACCCGCATGGCCGAGGGCGACGAGGAGGCCAGAAAGCAGCTTGCCGAGGCCAACCTGCGCCTTGTTGTCAGCGTAGCGAAAAAATACGTCGGCAAGGGCTTGCTTTTCCTTGACCTCATTCAGGAGGGCAATCTCGGTTTGATAAAAGCCGTTGAGAAGTTCGATTACAGGAAGGGTTATAAGTTCTCCACCTATGCTACGTGGTGGATACGTCAGGCTATCACAAGAGCGATCGCCGATCAGGCAAGGACGATAAGGATCCCCGTTCACATGGTCGAAACCATAAACAAGCTCATTCGCTGCCAGCGCCAGCTCGTTCAGGATTTAGGACGTGAGCCGAGGCCCGAGGAAATAGCGCAGGAGATGGGCATAAGCGTTGAAAAGGTTCGCGAGATAAAGAAGGTTGCACAGGAACCCGTTTCGCTGGAAACCCCAATCGGTGAGGAGGAGGACAGCCATCTCGGCGACTTTATCCCCGATGACGACGCCCCCGCCCCCGCAGAGGTTGCCTCGTTCACACTTTTGCGTGAGCAGCTCATGGAAGTACTGGATACGCTCAACCCGAGAGAAGAAATGGTGCTTCGTCTGAGGTTTGGTCTTGACGACGGCAAAACCCGTACCCTTGAGGAGGTCGGTCGTGAATTCAAGGTCACAAGGGAGCGCATCCGCCAAATCGAGGCAAAGGCACTCAGAAAGCTTCGCCACCCGAGCAGAAGCAAAAAGCTTCGTGATTTTTTGGAGTGATAATAAGGGATACAAGCGATAACGGCAGATAAAAAAGCCCCCGCTATGCGGGGGCTTTCATCACTTTAATCAGCGTGCGGTCAGTTTTTCGAGTGCCGCAAGTCTCAGACAGATGCAGAATACGTCCATTGCAGACTTGAGCTCCGCTTCGGTCGGGAAGCTCGGGGCTATCCTCAGGTTGCTGTCGTTGGGATCGTTACCCTCGGGGTAGGTCGCTCCGGCATTGGTCATTATAAGTCCGGCCTCCTTGCACAGAGCATGAATGCGCTTTGCACAGCCGTTCATTGCATAAAGGCTTACAAAGTAGCCGCCCTTGGGATTGTGCCATCTTGCAATGCCGAGGGGCGCAATTCTCTCGTTGAGCGTATTTACAACCGCATCAAACTTAGGCTTCATTATTGCGGCGTGTTTTTTCATAAACTCGATAACATTTGCCCTGTCCTTCAGGAAGCGAACGTGACGGGTCTGATTGACCTTATCATAGCTGATAAGCTGTGCGCCGAGGAGCTTTTTCATATATGCCATATTGGCCTCGCTCGCTGCAAAGCAGGCCACGCCGGCACCGGGGAGGGTTATTTTAGACGTGGAGGCAAACTCAAAAGGCATATCCTCGTTTCCGTATTTTGCACACTCGTCGAATATGTTCTTGAACGGTACGAACTCGCCGTCAAACTCATGGACACAGTACGCATTGTCCCACATGAGGATGAAGTCCTTTGCGGCGGGCTTCATGGAAGCAAGGCGATCGATAACTTTATCGGAATAGATTATTCCATCGGGATTGGAATACTTCGGAACGCACCAAATGCCCTTTACGTCGGCGTCCTTGATATACTCCTCGACCATGTCCATGTCGGGGCCTTCGTCGGTCATCGGGATCGGGATAAGCTCCATGCCGAAGGACTTGGAGATGGTAAAATGCCTGTCGTAGCCGGGGCAGGGACAGAGGAACTTCACCTTGTCGAGCTTTGCCCAGGGCTTTTCGCTGTGCAGCATACCATGCGTGTATGCCTTTGCGATGGTGTCGTACATAAGCGTAAGGCTTGAGCTTCCGCCCGCAAACACCTGCTCGAGCCGGACGCCGAGTATATCCGCAAACATACGTCTGCACTCCACCATTCCGTCAAGTATACCGTAGTTCCTGCAATCGACGCCTTCGCTCATATAGTCGAAGGGCATGTTCAGCAACTCGTTTGACAGGTCGAGCTGAGCCTTCGAGGGCTTGCCGCGGGACATATCAAGCTTCATACCAGCTTTTTTGATCTCCTCGTACTCCTTTCTAACGGAGCTGTATTCGAGATCGAGTTCTTGAGCCGTCATCTGTAAATAAGATTTCATATTGCCTTTTTCCTCCGAAATATTTTCTAAATTCATTTTGCGACAAAAACGCATTTAAGTCAATAGACAGAAAAATATATACCAAAATGCTTTCAAATTTCGCCCGGTTTGTTATAATAGAAGGACAATATCGGAGGAAATCGGCATGACAGAAAAGCTGAAAAAGTGGATAAACGAGTCGGACAGCATCGTCTTCTTCGGGGGTGCGGGCGTATCATGCGAAAGCGGCATTCCCGACTTCAGAAGCAAGGACGGCGTGTTCGATGTGATAAGAAAATTCGGCTACTCACCCGAGGAGCTTTTGAGTGTGAAGTTTTTTCACCGCAATCCCGCCGTTTTCTTTGAATACTACCGCAAGACGCTCTCTAAGACCGGCTTTTTCCCAAACCCTGCGCACCTCGCCCTCGCATCACTGGAGCGAAGCGGAAAGCTCAAATGCGTGATCACCCAAAACGTGGACAATCTGCACCAGATGGCGGGAAGCCGCTGCGTATATGAGCTGCACGGTTCCGCGTACAGAAATTACTGCACAAAATGCGGCAAATTCCACAGCATAGATTTTATCAACACCACATTCCCCGTGCCGCTTTGCGAGTGCGGCGGAACGGTAAAGCCCGACGTCGTGCTGTACGGCGAACCGCTCGATGAGGAGGTATTCGGGGAAGCTGTACGGCAGGTGTCGAGGGCGGATATGCTCATCGTCGGCGGCACTTCGCTTTCCGTCTATCCGGCTGCCTCGATAATCAGGTATTACAGGGGCAATAGGCTCGTTTTGATAAACAAGGACTCAACACCATACGACAATTACGCCGACCTTCTGATACACGACAGTATCGGCTTGGTTCTAGGCAGGGCGGTAAACACAGATGAATAACGAATATATTGAAAACCAAGGCAAGTGCCTCTATTCCTCCCTGCAATGGGGCAAACACAGCAACACGGCAAACAGCGGCTGCGGCTGGATCTCCGTATATAACATCATCCACTCAAAATACCCCGAAGTAACCCCGACGGAGGTATTCGACGAGCTTAAGGAAAATGCTCCCCTGTTAGGCGGTCGTCTCGGCTCAAAGCCGTGGAAGCTTGCAAAATGCTTGCGAAAATATGGGTTCAAAGCCCGAATCAGACTTTTCAAGCGTTTCGTTTCGCCGGACTGCTTCGGTTTGATTTTCCTCTATATGTACACCAAGCCCCGATTCGGCGCACATTATGTCGCCGCAACAAACGTCGATAACGCCGTATTTTTGGGGCATAACTGTACCATACTGAAAAAGCCGTCATCCACAGACGATTACTGTGCGCTGTTAAAGCGTCATAAAATACGACTTCTGCTTTTAATCGAAGTAAAATGACCGTTTGCTCCCCAAAACCGAATTAATGTATTTATTATTTAATAATTTGTTTGCAAATAGCCAAACAATAGTATATAATAAACCCAACAAATTGACGGAGGTTAATTATATGGCAAACTGTCCAAATTGCGGTCAATTCAATAACGAAGGGCAAAAATTTTGCACTGCCTGCGGAACTCCCCTCGAAGTGCAAGCTCCTGCCCAACCCGTAAACAACGCTCCTTACGAGGCTGCCGCACAGCAACCCGTAAACAATGCGTACACTGCACCCAACCAGGCACCGCAGGGTCAGACGTATTCTCAGCCCGTTTACGCCGCACCCGTTGCTCCCGTGGTTGATGAATCCAAAAAGCCCCTCAGCGTAGGCGGATTTGTGGGAACGATGCTGCTTGGCTGCATACCTCTTGTTGGGTTAATATGCATGATCGTCTTTGCTTGTGGCGCAGTAAAGAATGTAAATCGCCAAAATTATGCAAGAGCATGGCTCATAATGATGGCAATTTCAATTGCACTCGGTATCGTGCTATCCATCGTTATCATTGCCGTCGGCGCCAGCTTTATGTCGGAGATCTCCCCCGGCTTCTTCTACGATATGTATTAAGACCGAAGTTTAATTTTACAGCAGCATAAGCAAGGGCGGGAATTTGGCAAGGGTCGGATTCCCGCCTTTTCTGCGCAAGCAAAAACGGCGCTCCTTAGGAAACGCCGCTTCATTAAGCCGGAAGGCTTATCTGTACTCTATGCACTTTCTCGGACAGACAGCCGCACACTTGCCGCAGCGTGTACACTTGGTGTAATCAATTCGTGCACTGCCGTCAACAACCTTAATTGCGTCCGTCTCACACTCCTTCTCGCAGCGCTTGCAGCCTATGCACGCCATCATGCAGACCGCAACCGCCGCACGTCCGACGTCCTTATTGCGGCACTTCACCACCGTATTTGCCGATATGGGCAAAAGCTCTATCGCACTTCTCGGGCAGGCTTCCACACATGCGCCGCATCCGCCGCACTTTTGGGTATCAATTTCAGCGATTCCGTTGGAGATTTTTATTGCGCCAAACGAGCATTTTGTCACACAGTCGCCCAAGCCGATGCAGGAATAGACGCACTGTTTGGGACCTCCGGCAAGTCCTGCCGCTGCGCGGCAGCTGCTCAAACCCTCGTAAGCGTATCTGTCCTTTGCCACCGCACGGGTGCCGAGGCACAGCAGGGTTGCAACTTTTTTCTCGCTGTATTCAACGCTTACGCCCAATATCTCTCCTATTCTTTCCGCTGCGGCAGCTCCGCCCGGAGGACAGCCGTTAGGCTTTGCCTCGCCCGCCACGACCGCTGCGGCAAACGCATCACAGCCCGAAAAACCGCAGGCGCCGCAGTTTGCTCCGCCAAGGCACTCTCTTACCCGTTCCACCCTTTCATCGGTTTCAACATGAAACTTCTTTGAGGCGATGCCGAGTATTACGCCGAATATGGCCCCTATACAGCCAAGTATGGCTATAGCTATTAATATTGAAACATAATCCATATCGTTCCCTCCGTTACACCATGCCGCTGAAGCCAAGGAAGGCAATGCTCATCAGCCCTGCGGTTATAAGCGAAATCGGGAAGCCCTTCAGGCACTCCGGTATTTTTGAGGACTCAAGCCTCTCCCTGACCCCCGCCATAAGCACTATCGCAAGCATAAAGCCCAATGCGCTGAATATACCGTTGAACACGGAATACACCACACCGTAGCTTTCCTGCACGTTTACGAGCGTTACGCCGAGCACCGCGCAGTTGGTGGTAATAAGCGGCAGATAAATGCCGAGCGACTTATACAGCGAGGGGCTGGACTTTTTGATGAACATCTCTACAAACTGTACAAGTCCCGCAATGATAAGGATGAAGCTTATCGTGTTGAGATACTCAAGACCCGCAGCCGCAAGAAGCTGATATACCGCCCATGTAAACAGGGAGGCAAGTCCCATTACGAACGTGACCGCCAGCCCCATTCCCATTGCCGTTTCCACCTTTGACGAAACGCCCAAAAACGGGCATATTCCGTAAAACTTGGCAAATATGAAGTTGTTTGTCAGTACGCAGCTGACCATAAACAGCAAGAACTTTCCAACGTGTTCCATTTATCAGCCCTCCCTTTTTGCCGTGCGTTCGCTTAAGAAGTTGACAAGTCCTATCATAAGGCCGAATGTCAGGAAGCCTCCTGCCGGCAGTATCATAAGCAGCATCGGCTGGAAGCTCTCTCCGAAAAGCTGTATGCCGAACACCGAGCCGTTTCCGAGGATCTCCCTTATGCTCGCAATAAGCGTCAATGCAAGGGTAAATCCCAGACCCATGCCCAGTCCGTCAACCGCCGAGGCAATGACCGTGTTCTTGCTCGCAAAGGCTTCTGCCCTTGCAAGAATGATGCAGTTTACGACAATTAGCGGTATGAACAGTCCGAGGCTTTCATACAGGCTCGGTATAAATGCCTGCATGAGCATCTGGACGATGGTGACGAAGGTGCATATAACCACTACAAACGCCGGTATCCTCACCTTGCTCGGTATTACGTTCCTGAGAAGTGATATTACCACGTTTGAGCCGATCAGCACGAACGTAGCCGCCAAGCCCATGCCTATTCCGTTTACAGCCGCCGTCGTAACCGCCAATGTCGGACACGTTCCCAGGACGAGCCGGAATGTCGGGTTCTCGGTCAAAATACCGTTTAAAAATACGCTCGAAAGCTTTTTCTTTCCCATGTTATGCCTCCTTTGCCTATTTCAGCAAGCCGATAAGGTATTCACACACCAGATTGACGCCGCCCGTTACCGCAACAGAGCTTATCGTGGCTGCACTGACAGCATCAATATCCCTGCCAACCTCTACCGGTGAAACAAGTCCGACAAACTGCTCCGTAAAGTCGGCATCCTTTGTCTTTGCACCAAGCCCGGGCGTTTCGGAGAAGCTGCTTCCGCCGACATTGATTCCGGTTATCCTGCCTTCCTTATCCATTCCGACGATTATCTGTATCTCGCCTCCGAAGCCCTGTACCGTGGTTTGTGCGGTATATCCGACGGTTTCGCCGTGATCGTTCTTTCCCATATACGCATTGTCAATGCCTTCGGGGAGCGAGTCAAGCCTCGAGAACATCGTTGCCTCGGGCAGAACCCCCCTTCTTGCGTTCTCCGCCGCCAGAGCAGCCTGCTCCTGTATCGGAGCCTTTGTTATCTCATTGGTTACGCCGAGAGCAAGCCCTGCAACGGCAGCAATCAAAAACAGCACGATAACCAGCTTAAGCGTTTCACGCATTTTTCTTCACCTCCCCATAAAGTTTCGGTGCAATGTATTTATCTATAAGCGGCGTCATGATATTCATAAGCAATATCGAGTAGGTGACGCCCTCGGGGTATATCCCGAAGCTTCTGATGACCGCCACCAGCAGTCCGCAGCCTACCGCAAAAATCACCTGTCCCTTTGCGGTCATCGGCGAAGTGGTATAGTCGGTTGCCATGAATATTGCGCCGAACATTACGCCGCCCGAAAGCACGGAAGTAATTGGATTGCTTCCAAACGCCCAGCAAAGCAGTGCGGTGGTTCCAAGGAATATTACGGGAACCTGCCACGATATGACGTGTCTTGCAAGAAGATAGATAAAGCCGATCAGTATTGCGATTTTGCAAACCTCCCCTATGGACCCGGGTATCCTTCCCAATATAAGGTCGGGTATGGACGCCTCCAGTCCGTCAAGCGGAGTTGCCGTCGTCGCCGCATCGACCGTATTAAAATAATTCGGCATTGTAAAAGTTGTCATCGCTGCGGGCCAGCTTGCAAGAAGCACCGCCCTCGCCGCCAGTGCGGGATTGAGGAAGTTGTCGCCAATTCCGCCAAAAAGCTGCTTTACGATTATAATTGCAACCGCACTTCCTATGACGCCCATCCACCACGGCGCACCTGCCGGCAGATTGAGCGCAAGTATAAGCCCGGTAACGACCGCCGATAAGTCCTTTACCGAATTAGGACGGTTAGTGAGCTTTGACCATAAAAACTCCGAAAGCACAGCCGTTGCCACGCATATCACCACAAGCAGCAAAGCGTTTTTGCCAAAGTAATATACGCCTGCTATCGTTGTGGGTAAAAGCGCGATCAGCACATCGAGCATTATGGACTGCACAGAGTCCTTTCCTCTTATATGGGGTGCTGTAGAAATACTAAGATTCATTTATGTCACCTCTTTTTAGACTGTGCTATCTTCTCTTTGGTTATCTTAAATATTGCGGTCAAAAAGCGCCTTGCGGGGCAGGTAAAGGTACAGCAGCCACAGAGTATGCAGTCCATGATGTTGCTGCTTTCCGCATTTTTAAGATCACCGGCTTCACAGTAGCGTTTCAGCAGATACGGATTAAGTCCTACGGGGCACGTTGCCACACAGCGTCCGCATCTGATGCAGGGGCTTTCAGTGAATGCCTCTGCCTCTTTTCTGTTGAGCACCACTACGCCGCCCGAGCCCTTAACGATTGATATTTCTTCGTTAGGCGCACATGCGCCCGTCATCGTTCCGCCCATTATTATCTTGGTAGGCTCGCCATCAAAGCCATCGCAGGCAAAAATGGCATCCCTCAGCAATGTGCCTATCCTGAATCGCATATTGGACGGTTTGTTTACCCGACCCGTGACCGTGGTTATGCGGTCAATCATGGGTCGTCCGGAAATTACCGCATCCGCAATCGCCGCCGACGTACCTACGTTCAGAACTATTACGTTAATATCGATCGGCAGACCCCTTTGCGGAACCTCCCGTCCGGTTATCGACTGTATTATCTGCTTTTCACTTCCCTGCGGGTATTTGGTCTTGAGAACGGCTATTTCAATGCCCTCACGTTCCTTTGCAACCTCCCTGAGACGTGCGATCGCATCCGGCTTATTGTCCTCGACGGCGATGATTCCCCTTGAAACATTAAGCGCACGCATGACCGCCCTGAGTCCGTTTATCACCCGCTCCGGCTCCTCAAGCATAAGGCGGTGGTCGGATGTCAGGTGGGTTTCGCACTCCGCACCGTTCAAAATGACCGTATCGCAATGCTTGCCCTCGGGTATGGAAAGCTTTACGTGAGTCGGGAACGAGGCTCCGCCCATGCCGCATATACCTGCGTTCTTTACAATTCCCGGTATCAGTGTGGGATCGACGGTTTCAACATCGCCATGGCCTTCCAGACCCTCCACCCATTCGTCGAGAAAGTCGTTTTTGATAACCACGCATTGAACCCTGTTTGCGCCGAGCTGAATGCGATTTTCTATTGCGGTGACCGTTCCGGACACGCTCGCATGAACGGGAAGCCCGAGAGCGCCTACGGGTTCGCCAATCATCTGACCCATCTTAACATGGTCGCCGACCGCAACGCACGGCTTTGACGGCGCACCGAGGTGCATCGCCATGGGTATGGCAACCTCCTCAAACACCGCTTCCCTTATCGGTATCGACTTTGTCGCTTCCTTGCCGGACTCCGCCTGACGCATAGGATGCACTCCGCCCTTAAAAGAATTTTTCTTCGGCAAAAATAACACCACCTTTTGTATGCTAAAGTTACATAAATACCATTAGGTATATTTATATCATATTTGTATATACTTTTTCAACAAAATAATCTGCTTTTTAGAATATTGTACGATCTCAAGGTCACGTTCGTTATATTTAATGATAGACAAATCTTTACTGTTTCGGTATAATTCAACTGTATGTTTTCTAAACTTTAATTTGGAGGAGCATAAATGAAATTCTATTGTGAGGAAAACGAAAAGGTTCTGCAGGAGCTGAAAACCGACAGGAACGGTCTGTCTCCCGCGGAAGCCGAAAAAAGGCTTGCCGAAAACGGCAAAAACCGTTTGGAAGCGGCAAAGGGCAAATCGCTCGTAAGGCGATTCCTTGAGCAGCTTGCGGACCCGATGATAATCATATTGCTCGTTGCCGCACTCATCAGCGGAGTTCTTGCGGTTCTTGAAAACGAAAGCTTTGCGGACGTAATAATCATCCTTGCGGTCGTGATCATAAACGCCGTGCTGGGTGTTTATCAGGAAAGCAAGGCGGAAAAGGCAATAGAGGCACTGCAAAAAATGTCGGCCGCAACCTCACGTGTTGTTCGTGACGGCAAGATACAGGTCATTCACAGCGAGGACCTCGTCGTCGGCGACATAATCCTGGTAGAGGCCGGCGACGCCGTACCCGCCGATGCGAGAATACTCGAAAACGCCAGCCTCAAGGTCGAGGAAGCCGCACTTACCGGCGAATCCGTTCCCGTAACGAAGTTCATAGACATGATCTATCTGCGTGATGGCGAAAAGGACGTGCCGCTCGGCGACCGCAAAAATATGCTCTACATGGGCAGCACCGTTGTTTACGGCAGAGGCGTTGCGGTAGTCACCGCCACCGGCATGGACACCGAGATGGGTAAAATTGCAGGCGCATTGCAGGCCGCAGAGGACGGCGATACCCCCCTTCAAAGAAAGCTCAACCAGCTTTCAAAAATACTCACCTGGCTCGTGCTGGGTATATGCGTAATTGTATTCGGCGTACAGCTCATCCGTGCAAGCAGCTTTGATTTTGAGATAATACTCAATTCCTTCATGATTGCGGTATCCCTTGCGGTTGCGGCAATACCCGAAGGTCTGGCTGCGGTTGTTACGATAGTCCTTTCGATAGGCGTTACGAATATGTCAAAGCGCAACGCCATAATCCGCCGTCTTACGGCCGTCGAGACACTTGGCTGCGCTCAGATAATCTGTTCCGACAAGACGGGTACCCTTACCCAGAACAAGATGACCGTCGTTGACAGCTTTGCCGACGATGAGGTTCGCCTCGCCTGCGCAATGGCACTCTGCAGCGATGCGGAAATAGACGCCGACGGAAACGTTGCCGGCGAACCCACCGAAGCCGCACTCGTTGCCTGGGCGGATAAGCTCGGTTACAAAAAGGTGGAGTTGAAAAAAGAGCTTCCGAGATACGGCGAAGCCCCCTTCGACTCCGGTAGAAAGATGATGTCCACCGTACACGATGCACCCGACGGCTATATCCAGTACACAAAGGGCGCTCCCGACGTGATCATCAACAAGTGTTCCTACTATCTTAAAGACGGTCAGAAGCTGCCCATGACCAAGGCGTATATAGATGAAATTATCGCCGCAAACAAGGGCATGGCCGACAACGCACTGCGTGTGCTTGCCTGCGCAGAGCGTGAGTGGAACATTGCTCCCGAAAACTGCGAGGCCGAGACTCTTGAGCAGGAGCTTTGCTTCATCGGTCTTTGCGGCATGATAGACCCCGTTCGTCCCGAGGTAAAGGACGCCATCGTCGAGTGCAGAAGCGCCGGCATACACCCCATTATGATAACCGGCGACCATGTCGATACCGCCGTTGCAATCGCAAAGGAGCTCGGCATAATCACCGAATCCACCTACGCCATCACCGGCGCTCAGCTCAACGACATGAGCGACGAGGAGTTCGAGGCAAAGTTCAGGAATATCAGCGTATATGCCCGTGTTCAGCCCGAGCATAAGACCCGCATAGTAAACGCATGGAGAAACGCAGGCTACGTCACCGCAATGACCGGCGACGGCGTAAATGACGCTCCCTCCATAAAGTCTGCGGATATAGGCGTGGGCATGGGTATCACCGGTACCGACGTCACCAAGAACGTTGCCGACATGGTGCTTACGGACGATAACTTCGCCACCATCGTCGGTGCGGTCGAGGAAGGACGCCGCATCTATGACAATATCAGGAAAGCTATTCAGTTCCTGCTCGGCTCCAACATGAGCGAGGTACTGAGCATCTTCGCCGCAACCCTCATGGGCTTCACCATTTTGAAACCCGTACATCTGCTTTGGATAAACCTTGTAACCGACTGCTTCCCTGCGCTTGCGCTCGGAATGGAGAAGGCCGAGGCCGACATAATGAGGCGTAGGCCCCGCAGTGCAAACTCCGGCATTTTCTCGGACGGAATGGGCATTGACATCGCCTACCAGGGTGTGATGGTGGCAATACTGACGCTCGCTTCGTTCTTCATCGGTCACTTTATGGAGACCGGAAATTGGGTGATCGGCGACAGCGCACATGGCACCACCATGGCGTTCCTCACCATGTCCATGGCGGAGATATTCCACAGCTTCAACATGAGATCGCAAAGGGGCAGCATATTCCGTCTCAAGTCCCACAACAAGACGCTGTGGTTTGCCGCAATCGGCTCGCTGATTTTGACCACGGTGGTTTGTGAGGTTCCGTTTCTTGCAAACGCATTCGGCTTCACCCCCGTTGAGCTGTCCGAGTACGGCGTTGCAATACTCCTCGGCGCACTCGTCATCCCGATCGTTGAGATCGTAAAGCTCATCCAGCGCACCATTGCAAAGCGCCGCTTAAAAGCATAATGAATAAGCGGACTCAGTCCAAGCGGATTCAGTCCAAGCGGACTCGGTCCGCTGCAGAAAAGGCACCGAAAGGTGCCTTTTACTTTATATCTCCTCAAGTCACGAGCGCTCTTATGTCGTCATAGTCCTTGGTGTGTATCGCCATGTTTATGCCGTCAGCAATTATTCTCGACATATCATTTACCATGCAGTCTATATCCTTCGGCGTCATTATCATGGGTCCCATGTGCTCGGAAATTACCTTTTCCGCAAGCTCTTTCAGCTTCTCCTCGTCATTATGCAGCCCCGTTTCGTCGGCTATCAGCTCTATTGTATCCTGTGCGACCGTTGCGGCATACACCACAAGCGGTATGCCTATCGCTACGACCTTCACGCCGAGGGTTTCGCTGTCAATGCCTGCCCTCATGTTGCCCACCCCCGAGCCCGGGCTTATTCCCGTATCGGCGATCTGCACAGTTGTACCTATCCTTACCGACCTTCTTGCCGCAAGCGAGTCGATGGCTATTATTATGTCCGGCTTCACGTGCTCCTTTATGCCCTTTATTATCTCCACCGTTTCGACGCCGGTTACGCCGAGGACGCCGGGCGCAATGGCGCAGACGGAACGCAGAGGGTGGTCGAACGCCTCGGGCATAAGCTGGGTAATGTGACGTGTCACAAATAACTGCTCGACCACCCTCGGTCCCAGCGAGTCGGACGTAATGCCCCGGTTGCCAAGCCCTGCTATAAGCACAGTCGCGTTTTCCGCCAGGTTTGGAAGCAGCCTTGTAAGCTCCTCCGCTATTCGTTTGCTGAGCCTCTCAAAAAGCTCAAGCGGGCGCATAACAAGCGAAGGAGCTTCGAGTGTTATATAGTTCCCCTCCCTCTTCTTAAGCCGCTGTGCCGCCTGCTCCGTTGAAACACGTATCCTCGATATGCCTATTTCGCCGTCCTTCTCCTCCTCCTCCGTCACGCCCTCAAGCCGTGGGTCGAGCTCTACCGCCTCTCTTGCCAAATCCGTATATATTGACCTCATATCGCTTCTGCCTCCCGTTTCTTTATACCGAATAGTCTTTGCAGAGGAATTTTTTCGTATTCGGATATTCGCATTTAAAATATATAGAAAAAAACGCCTCAAAAGCAAAAAATAGTGTCAAAAAAGGCATAATTGCTCTTGCATACTCGAGAATTTGGTGATATAATCCTTTCGTTCGGCAGGAATAATCCGCCGTCAAAGATTAAAACAGGGGGTGAATTGTTTGGCTAACCATAAATCCGCTATCAAGCGCATTGGCGTTACCGAAAAGAAAAACCTTCGCAA
>JAEDJH010000074.1 GCA_016296415.1 Clostridia bacterium
CGCAGCCGCAGCCGTCGTGGTGATGATGCTCGTGTCCGCAATCGCATTCACCGTGCTCGCAGTCGCAGTCATCGTGTTCACAGTCACAGTCACAGTCGCAGTCACAGTCGTACTCGCTTATCATATTGAGACGTTCGTTTGCAATCTCGGACAGGGCTTCCATCTTGTCGTCGTCAACGGGCACAAACTCCTCGTCCTCGCCGTTTTCGCCGCATACGACTATTTTCATGATAAATGCCTCGAACTCGTCGCCTGCCTCGGGCAGCTTCTGCATATCGACAAGTATTGCGTACTCCTCGTCCTGATATTCAAAGTAATCAATAACGTCAAGCTCAAACTCGTTTCCGTCGTCGCCGACAAAGGTTACAAAATCTCTTTCGTTTTCTTCCATTTCCGTTAGCTCCTTTCACTCTTTCGGGCATTTTGCCTCCTTTATATTTTAACCCATATCCGTCCCGTTATCAAGCAAAACAAAGGGCGAATTTTGCCGCCGAACCGCTTGACAGACGATTGACGATACTATAGAATTGTTTTTGCAAATGAATGGCGTGTGTATTTATGCCGAAGGAGCCGACGGAATACAAAGTCTTTCTCAAAAGATAAAGCCTGCTGCTCTCAAAAGGCATGGTGTGCTTATGCGCATCAGGGAATGCGGATGAAATTTCCGAGCTATCCCAGTAACCGTGAAGCCGACGAAAGGACATTATTCCACTGCCTTATGGCGGGAAGGAGTCCGATTAGGATGAAGCCAAGCCGGGAAACCTGCTTACACATGAAAACTCCTGGGGTGGGGTATAGCTGTACAACGCTGACCGTGCTGCAGTTTCGCAGCCGGGGTCGTGCTGCATTACCGCAGCATAAACATTGCGTTTCGATGCTCCTCTCTTTAGGGGGAGCATTTTTTCTCACTCCTTTTCAATCTGTTCATTTGTAGTATTTTGAAAGGGGTGTTTTTAATGAAAAACACAAAAACGCTGTCCTTGCTGCTTGCGGTGCTGATGCTCCTATGCCTGCTGCCCGCCTGCGGCGAGATGTCCTCCCCCTCGTCCATAGTTGACATGGAGGGTCGTTCCATCGAGCTTGATAAGCCCGCCGAAAGGGTGATCGCCCTCTCCGCCGCCGACTGCGACATTATATATGCGCTCGGCGCAATGGAGCTTCTCGTCGGGCGCGGCGAATACTGCGACTATCCGCCGGAGGTGCTCGACATACCTGCGGTACAGTCGGGCGCACAGACCAATATCGAGCAGATAATCGCACTCGAGCCGGACGTTCTTTTCATGAGCTCCATGGCTCAAAGCGAGGAGCAGGTGGCGGCGCTCGAAAACGCAGGCATAACCACGGTCGTCAGCGATGCGGACAATATCGAGGAGGTCTATACCTCCATAAAGCTCATCGGCGCCGTGCTCGGCAGGGATGCGGAGGCGGAGGCGCTGGTCAGCAGCATGAAGGGACAGCTTGACGAGCTTCGTCTGCTTTCCGCAGGCGACGGCACCGAGACCGTCTATTTTGAGGTTTCGCCGCTTGAATGGGGACTTTGGACCGCAGGAAGCGATACGTTCATGAACGAGGTTGCCGAGCTGCTCGGGCTTAAAAACATCTTTGCCGACCTTGAAGGCTGGGCGGAGGTGTCGCAGGAGCAGGTCATCGAGCGCAATCCCGACTACATCGTTACCATAACGATGTACTTTGACGGCGGTGAGCTCCCCGAGGAGGAGATACTCTCCCGTGCGGGCTGGGAAAACATAACCGCCGTAAAGAACCGTGCGGTACTGCGTATGCAGAACAACGAGCTGTCACGCCCCTCCCAGAGATTGGTCGAGGGCGCACGGATGCTTTACGATTTCGTTTACGAAACGGCGCAGACGGACAAAGCCGCATAAAATCTATACGGGGAGGGCTGTCCCGATTTTTCGGAACACCCTTCCCCCTGCCCGAGGTGGATCATGAAAAAACACAAAGAGGGGCTTTATGCCCGTGAATATGCGCTGATGCTCGTTTTGCTGCTAACTGCGGCGGCGCTTTCGATATGCCTGGGAAGTGTGAATCTTCCGCTTTCGGACACGCTTAAAAGCATATTCGCACTCATCACCGGCGGCGACGTTTCCGACCTCGGCACCGCTCCGGCGATACTTTCTACAAGGCTTCCGAGAGCCGCCTGCGTTGCGCTGACGGGTGCGGCGCTTTCGCTTTCCGGCGCCGCCATGCAGGGGCTTTTGAAAAATCCGCTTGCCGACGGCTCCACGCTCGGCGTTTCGTCCGGCGCTTCGCTCGGCGCCGTGGCGGCGATCGCCTTCGGGCTGTCCGTGACCTCGCTCCCCTTTGCCGGAACGGTCGTGGCGGCGATGGTGTTTGCGTTTGCCTCGCTGCTTATAATACTGTTTCTTTCGTACAAGCTCGACTGCTCGCTTTCCACACATACGATAATACTCGTCGGCGTGATATTCTCCATGTTCGCATCGAGCATAATCAGTCTGCTCATCACCTTTGCAAGCGGCAGGATAAAGCAGATCACCTTCTGGACGATGGGCAGTTTGGCCGGAAGCAGCTATGAAAATGCGCTTTTGCTGCTCGGGGCGTTCCTCGTTTTCGGCGGCATGATATTTTTTACCGCCCGTGAGCTTAATGCCTTTGCCGTGGGAGAGGACAACGCCCGCACGATAGGCGTAAATGTAAAAAGGGTCAAGCTGACGGTGCTCATCTGCGTTTCGGCGCTCATAGGCGTATGCGTGTCGATAGGCGGCACGATAGGCTTTGTGGGGCTCGTAACGCCGCACATAATGCGAATGATAACCGGACCGAACCACAAACGGCTCCTGCCCGCCTCGGCTATGGGCGGAGCTACGTTCCTGCTGCTTTCAGACCTTGCGGCAAGGACACTTTTAAGCCCCCTCGAGCTTCCCATCGGCGTTGTCACCTCGCTCGTGGGTGCGGTGGTTTTCGTATTTGTATTTTACAGGTCAAGGAGGATGGGCTGAATATGCTGAAGGCAAATGACCTTACCGTCAGATACGGCGCTCTCACCGTACTCGACGGAGTGGACTTCTCCGTTTCGCCCGGGCAATGGCTTATGATACTGGGTCCCAACGGCGCAGGGAAGTCAACCATAGTCAACGCCGTTTCTCAGGGCGTTCCCTACGGCGGAACGATCAGCTTCAACGGCACCGATATTCGGCGCATAAAGCCCACCGAGCGTGCCAAGTGCTTCGGAGTCCTGACGCAGAATCACTTTGTCGGCTATTCGTTTACGGTCGGCGAGATAGTGCACCTTGGGCGGTACGCCTACAGGGACAGGCTGTTCACCGCAGGAACGGACGACGAAGCCGCCGTTGCCTCCGCACTCGATGCGACGGGGATGACGCCGTTTAGGGATAAATCGGTGCTTACGCTTTCGGGCGGAGAGCTTCAGCGTGCGTTTCTTGCACAGCTTTTTGCCCAAAATCCAAAGCTTTTGATACTGGACGAGCCGACAAACCATCTCGACCTTGTTTATCAAAGGCAGGTGTTCGACCTGATAGGCGAATGGCTTTCCGAGCCGGACCGCAGCGTAATATCGGTCGTGCATGACCTGAGCCTTGCCAAAGCCTACGGCACCCATGCGCTGCTTTTAAACGGCGGCAATGCGGTCGCCTTCGGCACGGTGGACGAGGTGCTGACGAGGGAGCGTCTGCATGAGGTTTACAGCATGGATGTGTTCGGCTGGATGAATAAAATGCTCGGCGTATGGCAGGAGGAAACCGAATGATAACGCTTCTTACGGGCGGCTCCGCCTGCGGCAAAAGCTACTATGCGGAGGCCTCTGCGGTCTCTGCCGCAAAGCGCCTCAAAGTGCCGCTTTACTACGTTGCGACCATGCTCCCTTACGGCGAGGAGGGCGAAAAAAGGATACGGCGGCACAGGGAACAGCGAAAAAGCAAGGGCTTTTTGACCGTGGAGCGTTACAGGGACATCGGCGATGCGGAGTTTGACCGCCCGGGCGTGGTTTTGCTCGAATGCGTCGGCAATCTTGCCGCAAACGAGATGTTCGAATACGGCTTTGACGGCAAGGACGTCGTTTCCCATACCGTAAACGGCATTGCAGCCCTTTCAAAAAAATGCTGTGAGCTGATAATCGTCACAAACGAAGTCGGCTCTGACATTCAGGAGTATTCGGGGTCAACCATGGACTATATTCTCTGCCTCGGCGAAATAAACCGTGCGCTTTCGGAGCTTTCGGACAACGTTCTGGAGCTTGTGTGCGGCATACCGCTGGTGCTGAAGGGCAAAAAACCGCTTGAGGAGGAATGAATATGCTGCTTATTATCGGCGCAAAGGGCTCGGGAAAGCTTGATTACATAAAGTCGCTCGGTTTTTCGGATGATGAGATAGCCGACGGGGTGCTTGACGGCAGACCTGCGGTTTACAATCTTCAGGACATGGTTTTTGCATCAACGGGCGATGCTCCGCCCGACACCGATGCGCTTTTGAACAAACTTTTGACAAAGAAGGTCGTCGCCTGCGACGAGGTGGGAAGCGGCGTTATCCCCGTTGACAAGAGGCTTCGCCTGACACGGGAGGCAACGGGGCGGCTGTGCATCGCCCTCGCAAAAAACGCTTCCGCCGTTATACGCACCGTATGCGGCATTCCCACGGCGATAAAGGGCGTGCTGCCGTCGAAAAAGAAAGATATGCACGGCTGAAAACAGCAAATAAGCCCACGGCTTTGGGCGGGTGTTTGTAAAACAGTTTATGGAGCATATCAATACCGATACGCTCCATTTCTTATATCCATATATTCGATTGCAGGTAGCCTCGGCTCTCCC
>JAEDJH010000017.1 GCA_016296415.1 Clostridia bacterium
CTTGACGCAATGCTTGACGGCGTTGCAGAGCTCAATGACGATGAAGGCTTCGGCTTGAACGACTAACATGAAAACAGCGCCGGCTTGGAGTGTAACAGGCCGGCGCAAAACATAGACAGGTGCAGTATGGAAAACGAAGTTATGCGCACAACGGAAGCAAACAATCCAACGGAAGCAGAGCATCCAACGGAAGCAGAGCATCCAACGGAAGCAGAGCATCCGGGAGATGAAGCCCATCCGATGGACAAGGGCTGTGAGTTGGACAGCATGCAATGCCGCCTTTTTGGGGCAGAGGATTGCTCATGCTGTCCGATATACGGACTTTCGGAGGAAAAGAAAGCGGCGCTTTATGACGAAGCCGAGTATCTGGCAGACACCGTGCCCGAAGGCATATATGAACTTGAACACTCGGAAAAATGCCTGTTTTGCAGGGACGGGAGCGGTACTTCGGAGTATAACGCCGTGGCGAACCTCGGGCATAAGCGCAAAAGGGGCTGTAAGGAGCCGATAGAGGGAGTTGCCTCGGAGAAGGGCTTTTTGCTGTCGGTCAAGCTTCCGATATGCAGCAACTGTAAGCGAACCTATTCAAGGCTGTGGTATCTGCCGAAATTTGTCGGGGCTTTGGTCGCACTGTGCTTTTGGGCGGTCTTGAGCATCGGCTCGGTTCGTGAAGCACTTGCCGGAGTTCATTCGGCGCTGCCGCTTGCTGTTATGCTTTTAGGTGCGCTGGCGGCGGTTTTCGTCTGCCTCCTGCTTAAAAGATGGCTTGCGGCGAGTTTGACCCGGAGGACGAGGCTCAGCATTTTCGAGATAGAGGGCATGGAAAAGCTCGGAAAGAAAGGTTGGAAGGAGCTTGCCGGCAAAAACAGCCCCGCTTCAAGGCTGTTCTTTGAAAAGCGTGTAAAGCCCGAAGCAGACGGAGAGTAAGACCGGAAGACAAAAAGGAATAGCCAAGCTGCTTTTTGCGGTTTGGCTTTTTTGCTGCTTAAACGGTATGGAAAACGGGCGGGAGTTATACCTGCGGACGAACGGGATATTCGGCATCGACCTGCTCAAGCCTTCTGTTCACCTGAAGCTCGCTGAAATAATAGCCGTTGTTTCGGAAAGCAGGAGCCGACCTTTGAGCATCGCCATGTTGAAGAACCGTGCCGGATAGTCCGTTTTTGTCTGCCTTATATTCATCGCATCGTTCCTGCAATTCGATATTGCCGCGTTATCACCAAAAAAGGCACAGCAGAGTATTTGCCGTGCCTGTAAGCTGTGCGCTGCGAACGGAACTTAATCCAGATCGTTTACCGCCGTCACAAAAAGCACGGCGTCGGTCTTTGCATCGACTATCACCATTGCGTAAGGTCTGTTGCAGAACATACGGGGCTTCATGCTGCGTGTGGCGATTATTGCGGTGGCTGCCGACGCCTCTGTGCCCTCCTCGTTCACCGAGATGTATGCCGAGTGCGCCGCCTGACCTATCTGCAAAGGCTCGCCCGTGATTTTGTCAAGGAAGCCCCTGCCGCCCAAAAACGCATCCTCCATTCCCATCGTGCAAAGCACCGAAGCAAGGTCTATATCGGATTTAAACTCCGCCTTGGGCATCCAAAGCTCCATGGACTGCATTTGGCATTCGCTCCACTTTCCCATCGCAAGCTCCACGTATTCGTTCACCGCCATACCCTCGGGAGGGAGCATTACCGCCATGAAACAGTCGCCGCCGGCATACGGGAGAAGCGCCATCTGACCGCCCTCGATAAAGCCGAGCTGTATCTCGCCGCCTCTGTACATAAACTCTGAGGAAACGGTGCCGTTTTTTCCCACAAAGTCCAGGGTCATGTTTGCCTCGGGATTAAAGGGCACCTCCCAGCTTTTTACGAAGTCGATCGCATTTAACAGCACAAGTGCGGCATCGGGGGATACCTGCTCGAGCAGTCGGTCTATCCTGCCGCCGGTCTTGTCGCTGACCCAGCCGTTGATGAAGTCCGTCAGACCGGGATCACCAAAGTCGAATTTGCCCGTTTCGGCACGGAAAAAGTCGAGCGCATACTGTGCGAACCTCTCCGAAAGCTCGGAGTTTTTCTCAACGAGTACGGCGTTTGCGACGTTTATGCCGTCGGAATTATTGAGCGCATTGCAGAGAATTGAATTGTTGAAGGCGATCTCATCGTCGGTGAGGTCGATTTTGAGAGTCTCAGCCATTGCACTGCGTGCGGCTTCGTCTGCGCCCGACATGGCGAGCTGAAGTATCATTGAGATGGATACGGGCGAGTATACGCCGCTCCAGTCGTCGCCGAGTGCATTGAGAAAGCTTGAGGCAAAGGCATGGTTCGAGCGGATAAATTCCTCGCTGATCTTGCCGTCTTTGGGCAGGGGAGCCGAACTGAGCTTCAAAAAGCCGGTGTCGGCCTCGGCGGGCTTTTCCTGACCCGAAGGGGCGCAGCCCGTAAGCATCAAAAGAGCGAGAAGCAGTGCAGATGCCTTAAAATGTTTCATGTTGTTGTCCTCCGAGCTTCATTGTATTTACCAATATAACGTAGCATAACCAAAAACGGTTGCAAAATCAACAATATATTTTGTGAATAAACATATTTACACCAACAGCGTTGGTGTTACACCAAAAGCGTTGGTGTTACACCAAAAGCGTTGGTGTTATTCCAACAGCGTTGGGTGATTGCAATTTTCTGTCGGTGATGATATACTTAAACGGATTTGAAAATTTCTGCGGATGGCTCGTACGCAATCCTACGGATGGCCCGTGGGATCGGGCGTGTCCGTGACCGTTGCATCGGAAAAACCTTTTATCGGGAAAGGAACAGTATCGTACATGAGAGCAGATGTATATACGTACAACAGCGGACGGCTGAAAGACCATCAAATTACGGGAAGCACGGTTATAGTAGTGGACGTTCTTCGTGCCACCACGTCCATCATTACCGCAATAAAGAACGGTGCGGATAAGGTCGTTCCGGCTCAGGATGCCGGCACGGCGGCGGCGCTTGCGCTCAGGCTCGGCGATGACAGCGTGCTTGCGGGAGAGCGTGGCGGAATACGCCTGCCCGGGTTCACGCTCGGCAATTCTCCGACGGAGTTTACCGCATCGGCGGTCGGGGGCAAAACGGTCATAATCAGCACCACCAACGGCACGGAGGCAATACACGGCATGAGGAGCGCAAGCAGACTGCTCATCGGCGCAATGATCAACCGTTCCGCTGCGGCAAGGCTCGCATACGAGATAGGCAACGACATAATAATAATGTGCGCCGGTACGGACGGCGAAATATCCGCAGACGATATATGCACCGCAGGGGCAATGATATCAAAATTGGAGGAGCTGGGCGTAACGAACTTCAACGACATGGCGCTCATTTCCGGTCTTGCCTACGAAAACTGGCGCAACGGCACGGCGGATATAAGAAAAACAAGGCATTGCAGGCGGCTTATTGAACTGGGATTTGGGGAGGACGTAAACTTCTGCTTCCGCATGGATACCACCAATACGGTGCCCGAATGCCGAAACGGCGTTATAACAAAGGCATAAATCGACCGAAGGAAAGAAATAAGGAGATATTGAGATATGTTTTACGGCTCATGGAAGCTTGGAATGCTCGATGAGGGCTATGAAAAGGTAAAATTTGTAAGGGAAAAGGTATTTGTCGAGGAAAAGGGCATACCCGCCTCGGAGGAGTACGACAGAAACGACGAAATTGCGGCACATCTTTACGTTGAGCAGGAGGACGGCACGCCCATTGCTGCCGCAAGGATGTATCCCGACGGTAAAAATACGGTGATCGGCAGGATAGCCGTCATGAAGGATTTCCGTGCGGAAAGCTATTATGAGTTCTGCCTCAGAATGCTTCTTTACAAGGGGCAGACGATACCGAACGAGCGCATTGTTACCGAGGTACCGACCGAATTTGCCGGGCTGTACGAAAAATTCGGCTTCAGCTACGACTCCGAGCCGTTTATGACACGGGGCGAGATGCACGTTGCCATGAGCGTCCCTTCGGACGGGATAACGTGGTTTTCCGACTGCGGAGGAAAGCACTGAAAAAAGCATTATAGCCTTTTGAAAAAACGCCCTTCGGTGCAGAGCCGTTGGGCTTTGCTTTTTATTTACATCAATTTCCTTGTCAAAGCGCCGCACAGCCTTGAAATTTTGAGCATACTATAAGAAAAAAGCCTGTAGGAGACAGCGATGCGAGAGGGAAAGTATATTGTAAACACTATTGAGTACGAGGTGGAGCTGCCCAAACTCATGCGCCGCAGGCTTAAACAATTCGGTGCGGAATGGATAATGAACGGCGCAGATTGCGGTCGGGATTTTGTTGCGGTAAGGATAGAGGATGAGGTGTCGCTGGAGCTGTGGGTAAAGGCGGTTTGCGAGATACTTTCAAAGGATATAGCCCATTTTGAGATAGCGAGGCTGATAAATTTCATACCCATTTCTCTGGAGGAGAAGCAGCTTGCGCTTCCCGAGGCGGTAAGGAGCGCCCGTGGGATAGATATGTCTGCGGAGATGAAGGCGGGCATAATGAAGCACTATGCGGATTACGAGCATCTCAATTTGGAGGGTTTTTTGCGCTTCAGAATGCAAAAGCTGCTTGGCGGATGGGCGGTGTGCGTGGAGGAGGCGGCGGAAAACGTCATGTTTCGGGAAAAATATCTCGAGCTTATGGATGTGCTTTCCGAATACGTGCGCCCGAGGCTTTGCGGCGTGCAGGAGGTGGTCGTGATAATACATCCCGACGGAAGCTGCACCCTGACCGACGACAGCAACGCAAGGATAGACTGTGCCGCATCGAGCGAGGACGGCGTTATAAGCCTTCTGATAGGGCTTGCACCGGCGAAAATTACCGTGTATGATCTGTCACTCGGACGAAATTCGCTGCTTGCCGAGGCGATAGGGCGTGTGTTTGAGGATAGGGTAAAGCTGTTTTATTGAAAATCTTTTCACGGGACTACAGGTTAAAATGTTACGGAGGCGGAGTTCGAATTAAAAGTGAAAAGCGGCAAAAATGTGTCAAAAAGCGGCAAATCTATTAAACAGAGCGGAAAAGGTGTTAAAAATTAACTGAATTAAATCTGTGGCACTTGCAACTGCCTACACCACTATTATATAATTCCATAAATAAATTACACAGGATGGTGAGACAAATGCCGGCAAAGATGAAAATACGCTCCGCATACGCATCACTTCCCTCGGCGGAGAGAAAGGTTGCGGATTACATTCTTGCGGATACAAAGCGTGCATCGCTGATGGTAATAAACGATATAGCACGGGAGGCTGGCGTCAGCGTGCCCTCGGTGACGAGGCTTGCAAAAAAACTCGGCTACGATGGATTTTTGGATTTTCGTGTGGCGCTGGCATCGGGCAATGCGAGCAGCACGGCGAAGGAGCTGGAGCCGCTTTCGGCGGGCGATACCGACGAGGAGACGATTGAAAAGCTGTTCCTTGGTTCGATGCGCTGCATTGAGGATACGTTCAAGGTTCTGGATCCCAAAAAGCTTGCAAAGCTTGCCGACGAGATAATTGCCGCATCCAGAACGCTCGTAGTCGGAATTTCCGCAAGCGAAAGCCTTGCATCGGGTACGGCATCGTACATGAGCATGCTCGGCGCAAACGTCATGGCCTCCACAAACCCCGATCTTGTGAAAAAGCATGCCGAACATATGAAGCAAGGGGAGCTGCTGATAGCGATAACGAGGACCGGAACGACCAAGGTCATAGTCGATGCGGTCAAGCTTGCCCATTCAAACGGCGCAAAATGCGTCATGATAAGCAACAACGTAAGCTCGCCCGTATCTGCGCTTTGCGATCTGTTCTTCTGCACCGCAAGGATAAGCGACGTAAAGTACATAATCGGGCGTGAAACCAACATATCCCAGTACGTGCTGCTGCAGGTGCTGTGCGAAGTCATCAGCCACAAGCTCAATGCGGAGAACACAAAGTATTGATGAAGCTGACCGGCGACTATCATACCCATACGTATTACAGCCACGGCAAGGGCTCCCCGAGGGAGAACGTCCTTGCCGCTGTGGCATTGGGGCTTAAAAGCGTTGCTATAACCGAGCACGCCTCCGCACATATATTTTACGGAGTAAGGAATGAAAAGCTGCTTCGGCTTCGTCGTGAAGTGGATGCCCTCAAGAAGGAGTTTTCGGGGGATATAGAGGTTCTGATGGGGCTTGAATGCAATCTTACGGGCGACGGCAAGTGCGATATACCGGATGACCCGTTCGACGTGCTGATATTGGGCTTTCACAAGGGGGTCATGCCGCGAGATATGTTTTCCGTGCGTGCGATGCTGCAGCTTATCGGCATTGGCAAGGATCCGACCGGCAACGCCGAAGCGCTCATGCGTGCCGCCGAAAAGCATGGCGTGACGATGCTTTCGCACCCGGGCTTATACATACCGATGGATATAGAGGTGCTTGCGCCGGCGGCGGCAAGGCTGAATATACCGCTTGAAATAAACGGCTCAAGGGTGACGCTTACAAAGGAACAGCTTGTAAGGGGCAAGGAATTGGGCGCCTCGTTTATCATAAACAGCGACGCACACAGACCCGAGGACGTCGGACGTGTGGAAAAGGCAATAGCCGCCGCAGTTGAGGCGGACGTTTGGGACAGGGTATTGAATTTGCTGCCATAAATTAAAATCGGATCAGTTAATGCCGTCAAGCACGTCAAAAACGGGTATATTGACGGCTTTTCTCATTTTTGCCAAAAATTCGTCCTTGTCAAAACCGACCTCGTATGCGCTGAACGGGTTTACCGTTATGGCGGCGAGGTTTGTTTTTTTCAGCACGGTCAGCTTTATGCCTTTGAGCCCAAGCTTGAAATGTGAATCGGCGGACAGAAGCAGCTTTGAGCCGTCCTCGACGGTTAGCTCAAGCCCGTTCAGGTTCGCCGAGCTGATGAGCAGCGGGCGGAGCATGGCATCGGTCAATGCGCCCCGTACCACGACACGCCGTATTCCGTCATGCTTTTTGAAGGCGTCGAGAAGCTCGCCGTCAAAGTCTGTTTCCGAGTCGTTCGCTTCGAGCGAAAAACGGGAGGTGGGCAGCGCCTTTGGGCTTGAGGTCCGGTCAAGGCTCAGAAGCCTTGCGGCGTGTACCGTGTCGCTTATGACAACGTCCATGTCGGCCGAGTACGATGCGCCCGTGCAAAGCACCGTTCCCTCGCTGACGGAGGGGGCGCAAAGGGTTTTTCTGCTGAGCGCACCGTCGATTATTACCCTGTCTGCGCCGAACTCAAAAAACCTTGCATTGAGCTGTGCCAGGGCATCGGTCATCGACGGGCCGCCTATCTGCACAAAGCCGTCGCTTGCCGCACGGAGCAGCACCACGTCGCCGAGCGGCGTCCCCATGTCGGTGGTATCTATTATTTCCTTTGTAATGTCGCATTCGGATATAAGCCCCTCAGCCGTGGCGATGAGCGTTCCGGCGGCAACGTATATCCCGGGCTTTTTCGTGCCGGTGACAATGTCCTGCGATTCGCCGTCACGACCGATGGAGGTGAGCGCAACCGTTTCACCCATGCGTGCGCAATGACCGAGTATGTCGTTTACGGCGGTGGTTTTACCGGCGTTTTTGCACATACCGATTATCGAAAGGGTTTTATAGCCGCAAACGGCGTCATACAGTGTCATTCAGCTGTCCTCCGCAATCAGCAGGGCATTTTGAATAAAGCGGTACATGGGCGTCATCAGGCGTATCCTGTTTTCCAAAACGTCGGCGAAGCTCTCCGTCATGGTTTCGGTAAGCGCATCCGAGAAAAAGCTCCAGCCGAGACCCTTCAGGTTTAAAAACCTTGCGACGGCTTCATCCGCATCGGGGTAACGGTTTCGCTTATAGCTGTCGCCATAAACGGAAAAGCCGTTCGCCTCAAGTTCTGCGGCGAGGGCGAGAAAGTGCGACGGCTCGGCCTTTATCGCCTTTCTTATCGCATTCATTCGTGCGGCGTCGCCGCTGAACATACCCATGCCGTAGCCGTAGCCTTCGGGCGATATTTCAAAATAGAAGCTCCAGCTTTCACTGACGCTCTTTTGGGGATGACGGTATGCTATCCATGCGTTGGAGCGGTACGGGCGCTTGTCCTTCGTGTAGCGTGTGTCCCTGCGTATTCTCGAAACACAGCTTGCAATGCGTCTGTTCACAGCGGGGTCGGCCTCCAAAACCGTCGGCAGGAGGCGTGCGGCGAGCGCATAAAGCGGACGCTTGACGTGAGTTTCATAGCGCTTTCGGTTCTGTTCAAACCACTCGCAGGTGTTTATCAGTCCGACCTCGAAAAGAAAGTCGAACGTATGTCGTGTAAAGCCTGTAAATTCGCTGTTCATAGGGCTTTCGGCTCCTTTTTGTCAGGAAAGATTCGTTCGGTCTATTCCCGCAAGCCGGAAATGCTCCCCACGTTTTCCGATGCGGTCGCCGAACTGCTGGCAGAAGAACATAGCCCTGTCGTTGCCCTCTACCATTACCCAGCCCTTGTCGGTCAGCGCAAGATCCCAGCCCACAAAGCGTACGGAGGGTACGACCGAGGCAAGCTCGGCAGCAAGCTTCATGGCCTCATCGAACCTGGGGACCTTGAAGCCGACAAGCTGTGCGCCGGTGTCGGGGTGAACGATATAGCGGTGCAGGCTTTCGTCACCCGGGAGCAGATGCACCACGCCCGTATTGACGTCGATCGGCATTATTATTCCGCCCGAGCCTGCGTTGTCGATGAAGGCGTTGCTGTGTCCAACACGCATGAACGGATACAGGAGCTTTACGCCGTCGTCGGTCACAAGCGTGTTCACCCTGAGCGTGTTCACGGACGGAGCATGGAGCGATGCCATCTCGTCCGACTGAACGATAGCCTCCTCCACAACGCTTCTGCCGCTTTCGAGCATAATGCGGGTAAGCTTATCCAAGGACGAAAAGTCTGAGAATCTGTATTTTTTCACGCCTATGCCGCAGGAGCTTTTGACCGGTTTTACGAAAAATTCGTCGTGCCTTTGCGAAAAATCCAACAGCTTCGTTATGTCAGAGGCGCCGCCGAATGCAAAGACCTCTCTGCCGTAATATTTGGAGAACTTCCGATAGGTTACGTACTTGTCCTGAAATATCTTCATGGCGTCCTTGTCGTTTACATACGAATAAAACTCGTAGCGATTGAACTCGGTAAAGAACGTGCGCCTTTCCGCATACGTTTTTGCGTAAAAGCGATAGGCAAAATAGTCAAGGGCGGATGCGCCGAACGCATATATGGAATACACCACATCGGTGCGGATGCGGGCGTACTTTTTTTCGGTATCAATAAGCTCGGGGGGACAAAGCCGCCGTATGTCGTTGTCCAAAGACTGTATGAACGGTTTGTGCTTATGCTTTGCTTCAAAGCGACGCGCGTGAACGGCGGCGATGAAGTCCATCGGGTTTTCCCTGTTGAACAGAGTCCTTATCTTGCTGACGTTACTCATTTTATCCTCCGAACGATCAGATGCTTCCGGTCAAAAAGTGGAAGGTGATTGCGGCGCATTCCCTCATATAGTCGTTGAGTGCGGTGTACCAAACGCCCCTTGCGCCTATACCGAATGCGTCAACGTTTGCGAATTTGGCGGTTTTCATGCTTCTGAAAAGGTGAAAGCGTGTCGTGACGAATGCAATATCGACGTTTTCCAAAACACCCTCCGCCTCCTCGATGAGCCTTGCCGAATAAACGAAGTTCTCGTAGGTGCTGGTTGAAGCGTCCTCAAGGATTATGCGCTCCTCCGGCAGTCCCCTTTCGATGAGGTAGCGTTTCATGGCTTCCGCTTCGGATATGCTTTCGTTTTCGCCCTGCCCGCCCGAAACGATCACCTTGGTATCGGTGTTTTCGTTCAGATATTCAAGCGCCCTGTCGAGCCTGCCGGCAAGGGTAAGCGATACTTTTTCGCCCTTTATGCCTGCACCGAGAACTATCAGATAGTCTGCCTTTTTGCCGTCATCGGCTTCACAGCTCAGCGTAAGAATCGTCGTGAATGCAAAAAGCAGCGCAAACAGCGAATAAGCCGCTATCATGCACCACTTTATCAGCCTTCCGAAGAAGCAGCAGCCGAAGAAAGCCGTTATCGGCCCGTAAAACAGCCCGAGAACGAGCAGCGGAAGTCCGATTATCGCCGGCATTATTACGCCGAGGTGAAGCGAGCAAAGGCTTGCCGCAAACAGGCTGTCGGCAATGAGCAATGAGCCTATCGAAATAAGAAGTATTCTGAACATCCGTTTATTTCCTTTCCGCGGCTCCGGATTTTGGGTACATCAGCGTCAGTATGAACTCCATCAGCCGTGCCGGAAGCAGCTTTTTGAGGAAAACGAGCAGCTTGTAGTAGCCGACGGTTCTTCTTACAGGGGGATTTTTGCTTTTTATCAGCGAAAATATCACCTTTGTCACACGGGAGGCGTCCATGCCGTTTTGCTCGTCCTTTTCCATCTGAGCAAGGGAATTTTTGAATTCGATGCCGTATTCGCTGCTTTTTGCTTTTTCCGAATAGAGCCTTGCCGCCGTAAAGCCGGTTTTGGTGTCGCCGGGCTCAACCAGTGCGGCCTTTACGCCCCATGGCTTGAGCTCTATCCGCAGCCCCTCGGTAAGCGCCTCCAGGGCATATTTGGAGGAGCTGTACATGGTTTGGAAGGGTATCGAGAAAATTCCGCCGACCGAACCGACGTTTATTACCAGCCCGTTCCTTTGTCTCCTCATGTGGGGCAGTACGGCGTTCAGCATACGCACAACGCCCAAATAGTTGGTGTTCATCTGGAACAATGCCTCGTCGCCGCTGCATTCCTCGACCGCACCGCAAATGCCGTTCCCTGCCGCATTGATGAGTATGTCTATGCGCCCCTCACGGTTTATTATCTCGGACACGGCGACGGCGATTGAGCTGTCGCTGCATACGTCGAGCTTGAGCATGGTTATGCCCTCGATGGGTACGGCACGCCTCGAGCCGCCGTAAACGGTGAAGCCGCATCCGGCAAGCTCCTCTGCGGTGCGCCTGCCTATGCCGGACGATGCGCCGGTTATCAAAACGACCCTGCCGTAGGAATTATTCAATGGATTATTCATGCCTTGTACAGCCTCCCGTTGCCTTGCTTTAGCTAAATTTTACACATGGCACGATTTAATGTCAAGGCAGGGACGGTCATGCGAGCATGATAAAGAGCGCCGCCGGCAGCGACAGCATAAAGACTCCCGTGCAAAGACACATGAAAAATGCCGCTACCCACCACGCAGGCGAGCCGGATTTTATCCTGAAACGCCTGTGTCCGACCTTTATCCGTATGTCCGTGAAACATTTTTGTTTGATGTACTCCATTATCGCAAAACTCCTTTGTTTTAGTGGCTTAATCATACCATGTGATATGCGACTTTTAATGTACATTATCCATTTATAGGTACAAGTTGATGCGTCGAAAAAGTCGCATCAAATCCGATGGGAGGGGATTGGGTAAAATTAGTGTGTGCCGTGAGGGGGAGAAATTTGGCGGCGGAATAAAAAACGCCCAAAACACGGAAAAATAAATCTGTAATGCTTGCATTTAGGTTTTTTTGGTATAGAATAGAAATGATGTAACCTTAACCGGCGTTAAGGATGTACCGAAAGGAGCAAACAATGAAAAACTACGTCGAATCCATGGGTATAATCGCACCGAAGGCTGTTTATCACAACCTGTCGCCTGCACAATTGGTTGAGCACGCATTGAGGCGTGGAGAGGGCAAACTGACCGAAATGGGCGCATTGCTCGTCGAAACCGGCAAATATACGGGCAGGTCGCCCAACGACCGCTTTGTTGTTGATACCGAAGCCGTTCACAACGATATTGATTGGGGCAAGGTAAACGTTCCGATCTCCAGAGAAAAGGCGGATGCCATTTACAACCGCATGGTCAGCTATCTGCAGGGCAGGGATATATTCATCTTCGACGGCTTTGCAGGCGCAGATCCCGAGTTTTCGCTTTCCGTAAGGGTTATAAACGAGCTTGCAAGCCAGAACCTGTTCATCCATCAGCTTCTCGTCCGTCCCACGCAGGAAGAGCTTGAGAAGTTTGAAGTGGGCTTCACCGTAATCGCAGCGCCCGGCTTCAAGTGCATACCCGAGGTTGACGGTGTAAATTCCGAAGCGGCGATAATCGTTGACTTTGAGAAAAAGCGTGTAATAATCGCAGGAAGCCAGTATGCCGGCGAGATCAAAAAGAGCGTATTCTCCGTCATGAACTATCTGCTCCCCAAAAAGGGCGTGTTCTCCATGCACTGCTCCGCAAACATCGGCAAGGACGGCGACAGCGCTCTGTTCTTCGGCCTTTCGGGAACGGGTAAAACCACCCTTTCGGCAGACCCCGAGCGTATGCTCATCGGCGATGACGAGCATGGCTGGTCATCCAAGGGCATATTCAACATCGAAGGCGGCTGCTATGCAAAGTGCATAAACCTCAGCAAGGAAAACGAACCGCAGATATGGAATGCGGTCAAATTCGGAACGCTCGTTGAAAACGTCATAATGGACGAGGAAACGAGAACTCTCGATTATTCCGACGGAAGCCTTACCGAAAACACCCGTGCGGGCTATCCCGTAACCTATATTCCCAACTGCGCCATCCCCGGCGTAGGCGCTCACCCCAAGACGGTCATATTCCTCACGGCGGACGCCTTCGGAGTATTGCCCCCCATCTCCAAGCTTGATAAGAACATGGCGATGTATCACTTCGTTTCGGGCTATACGTCCAAGCTCGCCGGAACCGAGCGCGGCATAGTCGAGCCGCAGACCACGTTCTCCACCTGCTTCGGCGCACCGTTCCTTCCTCTGCATCCTTCGCGCTACGCCGAGATGCTCGGAAGCCGCATAGATGAGCACAACGCAAACGTGTATCTCATTAACACCGGCTGGGTAGGCGGTCCTTACGGTGTCGGAAGCCGCATAAAGCTGCGCTTCACCCGTGCGATGGTCACCGCTGCACTCAACGGCGAGCTTGAGAATGTCGAGTTCGAGCTTGATCCGATATTCAACGTACTTGTTCCCAAGACCTGCCCCAACGTACCCGACGAGGTGCTTTCGCCCCGTGCAATGTGGGAGGACAAGGAAGCATACGACAAGCAGGCGAAGGATCTTGCGGCAAGGTTCGTCAAGAACTTTGCAAAGTACGACAATATGCCCAAGGCTATAATCGAAGCCGGCCCCAAGGCATAAAAACCGAACCCGAATCAAAGCCGCCCCGTAAAAGTCGGGGCGGTACTTTTGTACAAAAAGCTGTCTGCGTTGGGATATGCTTTCGCATTAAAGCGGCGGTGCGGATGGGAAACCTTTCATAAATAAAAAACCCGAAAGCGGATGCCTTCGGGCGTTTTTTATATCTGTCAGTCGGAATTTTTGAGCTGTCCCTCAAAGCTCATGTCGAACATACGCTTTTTGAGATGCTCGAACATCTGACCGATGGAGCGTCTGTCGTGTATGGTGCGTACCGCCTCGGCAAACATGGGTGCGGCGGAAATTATGCGTATCTTGTCGGAGCCTTTCACCGCAGGGCAGTCCACGGTGTCGGTTGAAACGAGCAGCTCTATCGGGCTGTTGTTTATCTTTTTAACGGCCTTTTCGTCAAGCACCACGTGGGACAGGAAGGCAAACACACGGTTGGCGCCCTTGTCCTTCAAGCCGTGGGCGACCTCGGTTATCGTGCCGCCGGATATTGTGAAGTCATCGACGATGATGCAGTTTTTGCCCTTTACGTCGCCGATTATCTCGAGAACCTTTGCGTTTTCGTCGTGGGCGGTCCTAACCTTGTCGCCGATGGCGATGGGGCAGCCGAGCTCGTTGGCGAAGCTCCTTGCACGCTTTGCAAAGCCGGCATCAGGGGAAACGATCACGAGGTCATCGTTTACTATTCCCAAACGCCTTGCATATTCGCAGAGCAGCTTTTGTCCGTACAGGTGGTCGAGCGGCTTGGTGAAAAAGCCCTGCACCTGCGGCGCATGAAGATCCATCGTAATGACACGGTCAACGCCAACGGTCTCTATGCAGTCGGCGCATACCCTTGCACGGATGGAGACCCTCGGCTCGTCCTTTTTATCGCCCTTTGCGTATGAAAAGTAGGGGATTATTGCGGTGACGGAGTTTGCGCTCGCACGCTTGAAGGCGTCTATCCAGAAAAGCAGCTCCGTAAACTCGTCGTTGGGGTTTCTTCCGATCGTCTGGACGATATAGACGTCCTTGCTGCGTATGGATTCGTTTATGCGGACGAATATATTGCCCTCGGAAAACTTGATGGCTTCGGAGTCGCCAAGCTCCGTGCCGAGATAGTTGCACATTTTTAATGCGAAGTCCCTTGACGAACTGCCGGCAAAAATTTCGATCTCTCCGTTTACGATGAACATTGCTTCCACCTCCGAATCAAACTGTATTATCACTATATCAGCCATTTATGGGGCTGTCAAGGGAACAAGCTGTTGCCAAGCCCGACGAATGTGGTATAATCGGAGCATGAATTCATTGATGCTTGTACATGGGATTATACGGGAGCATATAAAAAAGCACGAGCGTGCGTTCTGCATAGACGCAACGGCGGGCAGGGGTCGTGATACGGCTTTTTTGTGCCGCACGGTCGGGGAAAGCGGACGTGTCATCGCCTTCGACATACAGCGTGAGGCGGTTGAAAGCACAAAAGCCCTCCTTAAAAAAGAGGGGCTGTTTGCGGAGGTATATATGGACTCCCACGAAAACATGGGGCTCTATGCCGATGAGGGCAGCGTTGACTGCATCGTTTTCAACCTGGGCTATCTCCCGGGAGGAAGCCATAAGATATTCACAAACTCCCATTCGAGCATTGCGGCCATTACCGGGGGCTTATCGCTCATAAAGGACGACGGTATTATCTGCGTGTCGATATACCATGGCGGCGACACGGGTTATGCCGAGCGTGACGAGCTTTTGCAATGGCTTGAACAGCTTGACGGAAGCAGGTATCAGGTCATAGTGACCAAATTTCATAATTGGAAAAACGATCCGCCGATACCTGTGTTTATAACGAAGGCATAAGCGCCGTCTGCTTTTCGATAAAGCGTGCGATCCTTTCAAAGGCGGCATCGCATACGGAAAAATCCATCGCCTCGATATAGGGCGCCTCGAGCTCCGAGTGCAGCCTTTTTGCGTTTTTAAGGTGTGAAACCGAAATGTCGATCAGCTCGCCGTATATTCCGCAAAGCCGTGCGTCGGCATCAAAATCCTTTGCTTTCAGAAATATCCTGCCGTCAAGAAGGACGTATTCAAGCCTATCCGCATTTATCGGGTCGTGGCACAGCACGCAGTCTATGCCCTGCGACATCGCTCTGAATGCGGTGTCTTTAAGTTCACCGCAGGGTATTGCATCGCCCGTGTCGGGCAAAAAGCTCACTATTCCCTCCGGTGTGAGGGCGGATAAGAACACGTGCCGAGCGTTGCCCGGGGCGTTCTTTTTTTTACTGCACAGGGAGAATACTTCGCCTGCGTCGAATGAATTTTCCGCCTCACCCGAGCCGTGCGCCTCGGCGTTCACGCCTGCCGCCGTCCTTATGCTCTCTGCGGCGGCGGAAAAAAGATTGGAGGCGTTAAACTGCTTTTTGATCTCAAAACCGAGCGCTTCGAGAGCCTTGCGGCGGACTTTCAGCTTTTCCTCATCAAGCCCTGTGCCGAGGTTGATTATCTCGTCTGCGGCGGCAGGAAGCACGGGATCGGTCGAATGCGGGCTTGTGCCGTCCATAAGCGCAACACCGATGCTCCGTATAATTATTCCATCGAGGCTTTCGGGGTCGCTGGAACAGTGACAGCGGTCAACCGTGAGTCCAAGCCCTTCCGCATACTGTGCGGCACGCTTCATAAGGCTGCTTTTGCCCACTCCGGGTCCGCCCTTCAATATAAAAAGTCTGTTCAGCCTGCTTAAATCAAAAACGCTGTCGAACACGCCGTAAAAACCCCTGCAGGTGTTGCTTCCGGCAAAAAAATGATTAAATTCGAGCATGAATTGCCTCCCTGAGCCTTTTTTGTATGCTATGCTCCGAGCGCCGCAAGTGTGCATTTTGGCAAAAAGCGGCATATATTAAACCGATACCATGCTGAAGGAGGGCGAAAATGTGGTCATATATGTCGAAACAAATGATGAACGGATGAAATGTGCGGCAAAGTCGCTGGAGGGGTGCGGCTATGAGGTGAAAAGCTATTCGGGTGCGGCGGATGAGCCGATCACTCTCGTCGTGTCTCCGGCAAAGCCGCCCGAAAAGCTGTTTGAGCTGATAGAAACGCTTAAAAGCGGCTCGACGCTTATCGGCGGTCAAAGCCGTGCGGACGTGTCTGAGCGTGCGGCGGAGCATGGGATACGCTATATCAATGCCGTGACCGACGAAGCGTTTGCCGTTAAAAATGCCGTTGCGACGGCGGAGGGTGCGCTTTCCCTTATAATTAAGAACACCAAAAAGGTCATGGCGGAAACGGTAATAGCCGTGACAGGCTTCGGCAGGATAGGCAGGCTGCTTGCCCAAATGCTGCACCAGCTCGGGGCGAGGGTGCATATATTTGCGAGAAATCCCGTAGATATTGCCTATGCGTACAAATACCGCATAAGAAGCTATTCGGAGCTTGAAACGGCGATAGGCGGGTTCGATGCGGTCATAAATACCGTACCGTCAAGGGTCATTGACAATGCCGTGCTGGATAAAGCCGCACCGGAGCTGTTTTTGCTCGAGCTGGCTTCAAGCCCCTACGGGTTCGATGCGGAGTATGCCGCCGAAAGGGGGATAAACGTATTGCGTGCGCCGGGGCTTCCCACGCATTATGCGCCCGAAAGCGCCGGAAGATACCTTGCGGAAAGCGTTAAAATAAAATTGGAGGTAGAAAATGCTTGAAGGTAAAAGAATAGGTTTTGCATTTACGGGGTCGTTCTGCACGATGAAGGAGGCTGTGGAACAGCTTCGGGAGCTTAAAAAAACGGGCTGCGACATTCTGCCCGTTGTGTCAAACTCGGTCTATACCACCGACACCCGATTCGGAAGGGCGGCCGATTTTATAGCGGAGATAGAGGAGATCTGCGGCAAAAGGGTTATTGCAAGCATAAAGGATGCCGAGCCGATAGGCCCGAAAAAGCTGCTCGATTTGATGGTGGTAATGCCATGCACGGGCAACACGCTTGCCAAGCTGTACAACGGCATAACCGATACGCCCGTGACCATGGCGTGCAAGTCGCATCTGAGGAACGGCAGACCGCTCCTGCTGTGTCCGGCGACCAACGACGGACTTGCCATGAACGCCAAAAACATCGGTGGACTTATGTGCCTGAAAAACGTGTATTTTCTGCCCTTCGGACAGGATGACTGCGTCGGGAAGCCCACATCGCTGATAGCGGACATGACGAGGCTGATACCGGCGGCGGAGGCGGCGCTTGCCGGAGAGAGGCTTCAGCCGCAGCTCATATAAATATTCATAATATCAGCATAGACCCATTTTGAATATATTAAAAATATCCCGGCGAGGGGCATCTTCGCCGGACTTTGAAAATGTGAATATCCCGATCTATAAGGAGTGAGTTTATGCTGACAGTAATGAAATTCGGCGGCTCGTCGCTTGCCACGGCGGAGAAGGTGGAAAATGCGGCGGGCATTATAGTCAAAAAGGCTCGGGAGGGCAGCGATATTGTATGTGTCGTGTCCGCACAGGGCAAAACGACGGATGAGCTTGTGAAAAGGGCGGAGGAGGTGGCGAAAGCTCCGTCGCCGAGGGAGAACGACGTGCTGCTGAGCAGCGGAGAGCAAATATCCATGTCGCTTTTGGCGATGAAGCTGTGCGATATGGGCTATGATTCAATATCGCTGCTCGGCTGGCAGGCCGGCATACATACGGACGGACGCCACGGCAATGCGAGCATAAAAAGCGTACAGACGGAGCGCATCAAAAAGGAGCTTGGGAAGGGGCGCATAGTCATCGTCGCCGGCTTTCAGGGAATAAGCTCGGACGACGACATAACCACGCTCGGCAGAGGCGGCTCGGACACGACGGCGATCGCGCTTGCGGCGGCGCTGGGTGCGGACGAATGCTGCATCTATACCGACGTAAAGGGCGTGTATTCGGCAAATCCGAAGGTTGCGCCGGATGCGGTGAAGCACGATGAAATGACCTATGACGAGATGCTGGAGATGAGCACTCTCGGGGCAAAGGTGATGCACAACCGCTCGGTGAGCATGGCGAAAAAAAGCCGTGTGGGCTTTGAGGTATGCTCGAGCTTTGACGGCGAAAGGGGTACCTTTATACACGACTTTGCGCCCGAAAAAACGGTGTCTGGCATTGTATGCGACGGCAATATAGCCATGCTTACCGTCGAGGGCATAGAACGGGGTGAAAACACCTGCAGGCTGTTTCGGCTGCTGGCGGAGAACGGTATCTCCGTGGACGTGATAATCCGTTCGCAGCTGTACGACGGCGGCAAGGGCACGGTAAGCTTTTCGGTGTCCGAAACCATTCTGCCGCAGGTAAGAGCGCTGCTTGAAGCGCATAGGGGCGAGATAGGCTATACCAAGCTGAGTGCGGAAACGGGGCTTGCGAAGCTGTCGGCGGTTGGCTCGGGGCTTGCTGACAGCTGCCTCGTGGCGTCGTATATGCTTTCGGAAATGAATAAGCTCGGTATCGACCCCAAATACATCACTACCGGCGAGATAAGAATATCTGTAATAATTCCCCGGGAAATGTCGATTAGTGCGGAGCGTGCGTTAAACAGCGCCTTCTTCGGAGAGGGAAGACGCCTGTAAATGCGTTTTATACGTCGTCCGGGCAAGGCGGAAAAGACCCTGCCCGGGCGGTTTTTTATATCAGTCCGAATTTTTTCATCAGTGCCGAGAGCTTTTCAAGCGCATTGGGATCCGCCGAAGTAAGCGGAGGGCGGCAGGCGCCCGAATCGAAGCCCATAAGCCCGAGGGCGGCCTTGACAGGCATTGGGTTTACGTCCGAAAACAGCGCATTCATCAGACCGAGGTATTTAAGCTGCAGCTTCAGCGCCTTATCGGTTCTGCCCTCCGCCCACAGCCTGCAAAGCTCGTGCGTCTCAAACGGCATTATGTTTGAAAAAACGGATATTACGCCTATGCCGCCGAGAGAAAGTATGGGGACGGTCTGGTCGTCGTTGCCCGAGTATATGTATAATCCGTCGCCGCAGGCTTCGGCGATCTTTGCGATGTGGGATATATCGGACGACGCCTCCTTTATCGCAACTATCCGCTCATGCTCCTTCAGCCTCGCACAGACGGCAGGCGATATGCTCATGCCCGTGCGTGAGGGAACGTTGTACATTATCAGCGGCAGGCAGGTGCTGTCCGCAACGGCGGTAAAATGCTCCGCAAGCCCCGCCTGTGAGGTTTTGTTGTAATACGGCGTGACCACGAGCAGACCGTTTGCCCCCACGTATTCAGCCATTACGGAAAGCTCCGCCGAGTGCTTCGTGCTGTTGCTTCCCGTTCCGCAGATGACCGGTATCCTCCCGTTGACGATTTTTACCGCAAATCTGAATATGCTCCGCTTTTCCTGATCGCTCAGCGTGGCGCATTCGCCCGTTGTGCCGCATACGATGAGCGCATCCGTGGAGTTTTCTATCTGGAACTCTATCAGCCTTTCGAGCATATCGAAGTTTATCCTGCCCGGGCCGTCAAACGGCGTTACAAGCGCCGTGCCCGAGCCGTAAAACGGGGGAGTTTTTTTAAATACCGTTTCCATTTTGCTTTCCTCCTGTTATCTGTTATGAATATAGCCCTCGAGGGTGAGCAGCTCGGCGAGGAGTATCGCTCCGCCCGCCGCACCCCGCACGGTGTTGTGCGACAGCCCTGTGAAGCTGATGCTGTTTTCGCCGCACAGCCTGAGTCCTCCGGCGCATACTGCCATTCCATTTTCCGTGTCCCTGTCGAGACGGGGCTGAGGGCGGTCGGGCAGGTTCATGCGGTATATGAACTTAGCCGGAGAGGACGGAAGCCCGGTGATGGGCTTTACCGAATCCCACAGCTTTTCTATGGCGTCCAAATCGGGCGCCGTGCCGAACGTGGCAAACACGCTTGCGGTATGCCCATCGCTCACGGGAACACGTACACAGCGTGCGAAAAAGTCCATGCCGACTGCGTTCGCTATCCGTCCGTTCTCAATGTGTCCGAACAGCTTCAGCGGCTCGACCTCGCTCTTTTCGTCTTCTCCGGCGATATAGGGTATTATGTTGTCGTTTATTTCCTCAAATCCGGAAAGGCTCCTGCCTGCGCCCGAAACCGCCTGATAGGTGGATATTACGGCGCTTTTCAGCCCGTAAGCCTTATGCAGGGGGTATAAAAGCGGCACATAGCTTTGTATGGAGCAGTTTGATTTTACCGCAATAAAGCCGTATTTAGTGCCGAGCCGCCTGCGCTGGGCGTCTATTACGGCGATATGCTCCCGATTAAGCTCGGGAATTACCATCGGCACGTCGGGAGTGTGCCTGTGTGCGCTGTTGTTGGATATAACGGGACATTCGTTCATCATATAGGCGTATTCGAGCGTTCTTATATGCTCCTTGGGCATATTTACCGCACAAAAGACGAAATTGACCTCCGAGCATATACTCTCTATTTCGTCCACGCATTTGAGCCGCATATTCTTCAGACGATCGGGCATATCCCCGTAATACGTGCGCCCCGATATTGCCTCCGAATAGGTTTTTCCCGACGAACTCGGGCTTGCGGCGAGCACGGAAATTTCAAACCACGGATGCTCCGACAGCAGCTTTGCAAAGCGCTGCCCCACCATGCCCGTTGCACCCAATATTCCGACCTTGATCTTGTTCAAATAAGCACCCCCTTACAGCTATCTGTAAAAAATATGCCGTACCGCACAAAATATGCGGCTCCTGTGCCCGTAAATGCGGCAAAACGTTAAAGAATATATAATTTGATTTTGAGTACATATTGGAATATTTGAAAATTAGAGTTATAATAAACAAGTATTTATGTCTTTTTCAAGGAGGACAGCACAGAGATGATACCTAAAATGATGGATGCCATAATAAAGCCGCACGAGGGTGCAGGACTTGAGCTGGTGCAAAAGCCGGTACCCGTACCCGGTATGGGGGAGGTTTTGATAAAGATCAGAAAAACCGCCATTTGCGGAACGGACGTGCATATCTATAAGTGGGACGACTGGAGCAGGAAAAATATAGTTCCGCCCATGACCATCGGTCACGAGTACGTCGGCGAGATAGCGGCGCTCGGCGAGGGCGTGACGGGCTATACCGTTGGGCAAAAGGTCAGCGGCGAAGGTCACATCGTCTGCGGACATTGCAGAAACTGTCGTGCGGGCAACGGTCAGTGGTGCAAATATACCAAGGGCGTCGGCGTCAACCGTGACGGTGCCTTTGCACAGTATCTCTGCATCCCCGCAAGCAACGTGATCCCGATCGACGAGGAGCTGTCCGAGGAGGTCGTTTCCTTCTTCGATGCGCTCGGCAATGCGACCCACACTGCGCTCATGTTCGATCTGGTGGGTGAGGACGTGCTTATTACCGGCGCAGGTCCCATCGGTATGATGGCGGTCGGCATAGCGAAGCATTGCGGTGCAAAGAACGTGATCGTCACCGATGTAAACGAGTATCGTCTCGATATGGCGAGGAAAATGGGCGCTACAATGGCGGTCAACACCGCCGTCAGCAGCCTTGAGGAAGCGATGACCGCCTGCGGCATAAAAGAGGGCTTCGACGTGGGTCTGGAAATGAGCGGAAACGCCATTGCGCTCAACCAGATGCTTGAAACGATGAGAAACGGCGGCAAGATAGCGCTTCTCGGCATTGCAGGACCCGGCACGGTGGTCGATTGGAACAACATCATATTCAAGGGACTTACCCTCCAGGGAATTTACGGACGCAAGATGTACGAAACCTGGTACAAGATGGCCGCAATGGTAAAAAGCGGACTCGATATGACGCCCATAATCACCCACAGATTCAATTACAGGGACTATGAAAAGGGCTTTGAAGCGATGATTTCCGGCAAGTCGGGCAAGGTCGTACTCGACTGGACGGAATAACAGACGCTTTTTGAAAAATAACCACTTAAAATAAAGGCAAAGGAGAACGAACAATGAAGGAAGCGTTGAATTTCATTAGGGCAGAGCTTGACTCCATAAGGGAGGCCGGCACATATAAGGATGAGCGTATCATCACCACCGAGCAAAGGGCCCGCATCGACACCACGAAGGCAAAGGGCGTGCTGAATATGTGCGCCAACAACTACCTCGGACTATCCAACAACAAGGACGTGATCGAGGCGGCAAAGGCAAGCTATGACGAGTGGGGCTACGGTCTTTCCTCCGTCAGATTCATTTGCGGAACGCAGGAAATACATAAGCAGCTTGAAGCAAAAATAAGCAGCTTCCTCGGCATGGATGACACCATACTGTACACCTCCTGCTTCGATGCAAACGGCGGTTTGTTCGAGACCTTGCTTACGGCTGAGGATGCGGTCATCTCCGACGAGCTCAACCACGCAAGCATAATCGACGGCGTTCGTCTGTGCAAGGCACAGCGCTTCCGCTACAAGAACAACAATATGGACGACCTCCGTGCACAGCTTGAGGCGGCGAAGGGCTGCAGGATAAAGCTCATCGCAACCGACGGCGTTTTCTCCATGGACGGCTTTATCGCAAATCTCAACGCAATATGCGATCTGGCGGACGAATACGGTGCGCTCGTGATGGTCGATGACAGCCATGCAGTCGGTTTTATGGGCGACCACGGCAGGGGCACGCATGAGTATTGCGGCGTTATGGGTCGTGTTGACATCATCACCGGCACCCTCGGCAAGGCTCTCGGCGGAGCCAGCGGCGGCTACACCTCGGCAAGGCAGGAAATAATCGACCTTCTGCGTCAGCGTTCCCGTCCGTACCTTTTCTCCAACACGCTTGCACCGGCGATCTGCGCCGCTTCCATAAAGGTATTCGATATGCTCATGGAATCCACGGCTCTGCGTGACAAGGTACATGAGAATACGAAGTATTTCCGCAGTGAGCTCGGCAAGCTCGGCTTTGACGTTCCCGAAAGCACCCATCCCATCGTTCCCGTAATGCTTTACGATGCAAGGGTCGCACAGGAGTTTGCACAGCGTATGCTCGAAAAGGGCGTATATGTAGTCGGCTTCTTCTATCCCGTCGTTCCCAAGGGACGTGCAAGGATCCGCACTCAGGTTTCCGCGGGTCACACCAAGGAAGATCTCGATTTTGCGATCAAGTGCTTTAAGGAAGTAAAGGAAGAAATGGGCATCTGATAAGTGCCGAACGAATGAAGGCGGAGCCCTTCGGGACAGCTTCCGATAAGACAGCATGAGAAAATATGAAGCCCACAGGTTCAATGCCTGTGGGCTTCGTGTCA
>JAEDJH010000018.1 GCA_016296415.1 Clostridia bacterium
ATGAAACTATTCTTTTGAGAAAAGTTTCATTGTGATTTGATGGCAATAATAATGGGGAGGTTTGAGTCACTCAACTTCGACTTTTGTGTGATTAATTTTGATACAATGAAATTAATCTTTTCTGCCAAAGTGTCAGAAACCCTTATGACACAGGGTTTTCGAGATATAGAAAAAGAACGAAAGCTGCAACACCAATGGTATCATAACTTTCGTTCTTATGTTGGTCTGGGTGAGAAGATTCGAACTTCCGGCCTCTTGAACCCCATTCAAGCACGCTACCAAACTGCGCCACACCCAGTTACCTTTGTGCCCGAAGCCGCATCTCGGCTCGGCACATTGGCTATTATATCGAAGGAACACGTCCTTGTCAATACGAAAATAGGAAATATTTTTGTTTTTTTGCTCGGGTTAGCCCAAAAGACAGTATCGGTGACCAAAAGGTGCTATTTACTCGCTTTTTTGACCGATGAGGGGAGCTTTCGGGGGTCAGCCTTTTGGTCTGTCCGTCGGGTTGTAGCGCTCGATGGGGACGTTTGCCAGGCGGAAAATTTCGAGCGAGAAGTCGTCGGGGTAGCCTTCACCGAAAACCACACGGGATATGCCCGAATTGACGATCATTTTGGCGCATATAACGCAGGGCTGGTGGGTGCAGTAAAGTGTTGCTCCGTCAATGCTGATGCCGAGCTTTGCGGCCTGGATGATGGCGTTTTGCTCGGCGTGAATGCCGTAGCAGAGCTCGTGCTTGGTGCCGGAGGGTATGCCAAGCTTTCGCCGCAGGCACTCCTGCTTGTCAACGCAGCTTGGAATACCGGCGGGCGCACCGTTGTAGCCCGTGGTGAGGATGCGCTTGTTTTTCACTATTATGGCGCCGACCTTGCGCCCCTGCTGATAGCAGCTTGACCATCCTGCGATCTGCTGCGTAAGCTCCATGAAGCGTTTATCCCATTTTTCAGACATTGTACACCTCCGAGGTTTTTGTTATTATACTATACGCAGCGGAGAATAGCCAACAAAAATGCCCGAAAAGGCAAAAATTCGGGAAAATATATTGAAAAACGGTGTTGACAGGAAGGGGACCGTATGATAAACTTCGACTGTCAAAATTCTGTCCACACCATAGACAGCAGGTGCAGCGGTTTACCGATTGCTTAATATCCCGCCGAGGTTGGTACAAATAAGTCTGATGATTGATTTGTGCATCCCTTGTCTTGTATGGACGAGGGATTTTGTCTTAGATTAAAGAAGGAGGTGAAACCATAAATGGCAAATGCTCAAATTATAGAGATGAAAGCCAGGAAGGTTGCCGAAGTTGCGGAAAAGTTTAAAAAAGCTCAATCCGTAGTATTCTTTGATTATCGTGGTCTGACCGTTGAGGAAGTCACAAATCTGCGTAGCGAGATGCGTAAAGCAGGCGTCGAGTATGTAGTTTTGAAGAACTCCATCGTGGAGCGTGCGGCAAAGGAAGCAGGCATTGACGACAGCGTCATGGCTATGCTCGCCGGTCCCAGCGCTTTTGCGTTCGGTTATGATGATGCGGTCGCACCCGCAAAGATTCTCAAAGAGACGATCAAGAAGGTCAAGAAGTGCGAGATCAAGGGCGGCGTTATCAACGGTGCCGTATCGTCCGCAGACGATATGAACAACCTTGCAGAGCTTCCCTCCCGCGATGTCCTTATCGCAAGGATGCTGGGCAGCATGCTGTCTCCCATTTCGAGCTTCGCAAGGGTTATCCAGGCCATCGCAGACAAGATGGGCGGCGCACCCGAAGAAACCAACACAGAAGCTGTGGAAGCTGCTGAGTAACGACAAAAACAAAACAACAAAAAAATTTGGAGGAAATTGTAATGAATATTGAACAACTTATTGCTGATATCAAAGCTATGACCGTTCTCGAACTCGCTGACCTCGTAAAGGCTCTCGAGGAGGAGTTTGGCGTTTCCGCAGCAGCGTCTGCAGTAGTAGTAGCAGGCCCCGCAGCTGTTGAAGAAGTAGAAGAGAAGACCGAGTTCGACGTAATCCTCAAGGACGTCGGCGACAAGAAGATCAACGTTATCAAGGAAGTCCGCGGTCTCCTCGGCCTCGGCCTCAAGGAAGCAAAGGACCTCGTTGACGGCGCTCCCAGCACCCTCAAGGAAGGCGTTTCCAAGGAAGACGCAGAGAAGATCGTTGAGGTCTTCAAGGCTGTCGGCGCAACCTGCGAGATCAAATAAGAACAAGCGCTTCATAACTTCCGTCAAATCCGGCGGAACGATAAAAGCAACAAATATGTCCCATCCGTCAAGGGTGGGACATTTTGCAATTATCTGCTCGTTTTTTAATCGCTGCCGCTTTTCAACTCCGGCACAAACCGCTGCATCCTATGGGTTATCAGTTCCCGGGGCGTCATGGCGAGAAGCTTCTCTTTGCTGACCCAGCGATAATCCGTGGTTTCACCCTCCTGCAAGGTGACGGAGTGCTTGTCACAGTCCGTGGTGCAGATAAATTCAGCATAGAAGGAGCTTATTCCGCGGACGATGCCTACCTGAACGATACGGTCGGGGACTATGCCGGTTTCTTCTCTCAGCTCCCTTACTGCACATTGAAGGGGCGTTTCGCCCGCCAAAGCGGAGCCGCCCGCTGACGCCTCCCACATTCCGCCGTAGGGCTTTCGAGTATCCCGCCGCATCAGAAGATAGCTTCCGTCCGTGTGCCGCACCAGAATATCGCATACCAAATGAAACATATTGTCGGGGATGGCTTCGCCCCGTATAAGCGACTTACCCTCAATTTTGTTGAAAGCTGAGTCGTATGCGTCCCATATTTCCATAAAACACGCCTCCGTGATCGTCTGCACACATTATACCGCAAAGCACCGAAAAAGTCACCCTCCATATCCGTTAACGTCAATGGCAGTATGCTTTGTGAAAATCCAGCGGCGGATTTTGTGATCGCCTGCGCTTGAATTGGACAGTATAATGTATTATCATAGGCATGAAAAGCCCGAATTGATATTCTTGCGTTTATATGCAGTATGTCTATGCAGGGCAGAATGGGCTTATGAGCTTAGGGAAGGCGGTTTTCGATGAAACTTTGGGGAATAATTCGCAGGGACAATCAAATGGTGGCGGATGCGGTGACTGAAACGCATTATGAAACCCCTGCGCTCGTTGAGAATTGGTCGGACGTGATCGGCGAGCTGTGCGCTGCGTTTGATTTGCCGAGACCGGTGATACTTAAAAAACACGTCAGGGAGCTGCGGGAGTTTTCACATACCGTGTTCAAGGCGCAGGACTTTATCGAGCCGATAGATTTTGACCGGTTTGAGATAAGTATTTTTTACGATAAGGACAAGAAAAAATAAAAAGCGGACAGAGCGTGTGCTCTGTACCGCCGGAGTAAAATGCTTTCCGATACCGCCCAAATATCAGCTTTCGGTCATAACCGGTTTTTTAACGCTCTCGAAGGGGCGCTTTACGGGCATTGCAGAGGGGCTTGTCCTCGGGATGTCCCTAAGCTGCGAGATGCGGCCTTCAAGCTCCTCGTAATTCTTTTTGAGCTTTTGATATTCGTCCGCAAGCTCAAGCAGAGCATAGAGCGCAGACTGATTGGATGAAAGCTGGGGATAGACGGACTGAACGGAGTCTATTTTGCCGTTCACAAAATCGGCGAGCTGCTGAACATAAGCCTCATCATCGCCCACCTTGATTCGAAATTCCTGCCCCGCCAGGCAGATAACGGTTTTTATTTTATCCATATTTATGCGCCGCCTCGAATATAATAACTATACATATTTTCTATGCCGCCTATATTATACACCACAAAATATGGTGGCTGCAAGTACCGCACACCACTATATTTAGTTTTTTTTGAGCTTTTTCGCTTTTTCGGAGCAAAATTCGACAGCTTGCATTTTACCGCTTATTGGCATAAAATATATATATTAGCGTAAACACGGAGGGACAGCATGAAAACAGCCGCACTCATACTTGCAGCGGGGTCCGGAAGCCGCATGGGCACAGTTGGCAACGGTCAGAATAAGACGACCATGACGATAGCGGGAAAGACGCCGCTGGAGCTTTGTGCGGAGGCATTCTCCGATGCCGATATAATTGCGGTTATCGTGTCCGACAACACGAGACAGGCGGCGGAGCGTCTAAAGGCGAGGTACTCAAACATCAGGGTGACGACCGGCGGCAAAACGAGGCAGGAATCCGTGATGAGAGGGCTTGAGTGCCTCGATGAGGACACGGACATAGTGCATATACACGACTGCGCCCGATGCCTTGTCAGCAGAGAGCTTATCAAGCGTGCGGCGGAGGCGGCAATGTGCTTCGGAAGCGGCATTGCGGCGCTGAAATGCCGTGATACGGTGCGAAACGAACAGACGGGCGAGCCGATCGACAGGAATGCGCTGATAATGGCGCAGACGCCGCAGACGTTTGATTATAAAAAAATCCTGTCCGCATACGGGCTGGCGTTTGAAAAGGGCTATGCCGCAACGGACGACTGTGCGGTGTATATGCTGGCCGGCGGCACGCCCCATTATGTGGAGGGCGAGCTGATAAATCAAAAATTGACTTATTCCGGGGATATTCCCCTGTTTGAACGGCTTCTCGGCGAAAGGAGAGATACCGAAATGGAGACATTCAAAATGCGGATAGGCTATGGGGAGGACACCCATGCGTTTGAAAAGGGGCGGAGGCTCATACTCGGCGGCGTTGACATACCCTATGAAATGGGGCTTTTGGGGCATTCGGATGCGGACGTGCTTGTGCATTCGATCATGGATGCCCTGCTCGGTGCGGCGGCAAAGGGGGATATAGGCAGGCATTTTCCCGACAGCGATGCCGCATACAAGGGGATCTGCTCTTTATCGCTGCTCGAAAGGGTGAATGGAATATTAAAGGAAGAAGGCTTTGCCGTCGGCAATATAGACGCAACCGTTGTGGCGCAGAGCCCGAAGCTTGCTCCGTACACGGAGCTGATGCGTGAGAACATTGCAGCCGCCCTTGAAACCGATAAGGGGAATATAAGTGTTAAGGCGACGACGAGCGAGGGCATGAACGACGAGGGGCGAAAGATGTGCATAACCGTAAGATGCGTTGCGTCGATAGTCCCCACTGCGAGCCGCTGAAAGCCGCATGCCTGCGCTGAGGAGTAAAATATGGTTGAACTGCTTTCAAAATTATTTATAAAAAACAGGGAAAATATTTCCGATCCTGCGGTGCGGAGAGGCTATGGCACCATGTCGGGCATTGTCGGCATAATTGCAAACGTGCTGCTGTTTGTGGGCAAGTTTGCTGTAGGAACGCTGACGGGTTCCATATCAATATCTGCGGACGCCGTGAACAGCCTTGCCGATGCAGGAACGTCCGTCATATCGCTTGTCAGCTTCAAAATATCGTCGAAGCCGGCGGACAGAAAGCATCCCTTCGGGCACGCCAGGATAGAATACGTTGCCTCGATGATCGTGGCGTTCATAATATTGCTGATAGGCTTTGAATTGCTTAAAAGCTCGGTGGGCAAGATAATCGAGCCCACGGGAACGGAATTCAGCATTTTTACGGTCATAGTGCTGGGCGCATCGGTGCTCGTCAAATTAGGGCTGTATCTTTTCAATATGAGGATTTCCAAAAAGATCGGCTCGGTCGTTATAAAGGCGACGGCAACGGACAGCCTTTCGGATGCGGCGGCAACGACTGCGGTGCTGCTTTCTGCGCTCATATCGAGGTTCCTCGGCGTGGATCTGGATGGATACATGGGTGCAGTCGTGGCGGTGATGATAATGATCGCCGGTGTGAAGGTGCTGAACGAAACCAAAAACTCCATACTTGGCGAGGCGCCCGATGCCGAGGTAGTGGAGAGCATAAAGCGTGTTGTGAACGAATATCCCGAAGCACTCGGCATACACGATATGGTGGTGCATAATTACGGACCAGGCAGGACGATAGCCTCGCTCCACGTTGAGGTGGATGGGGCTGAAAACGTGTTCTATACGCATGACGTTATAGATAACATCGAAAAGCGATTGCGCTCGGAGCTGAACGTAGAATGCACGATACATCTCGACCCTATCGTTACGGACGATGAGGAGGTAACGAATATGAGGGCTTTGGTGGAAAAGACCGTTTCGGACATAGACTGCGAGCTGAAAATACACGATTTCAGATTCGTAAAGGGGAATACTCACACCAATTTGATATTTGACGTGGTCGTTCCGTTTGAGTGCAGGCTGAGCGACGAAGAAATAAAAAGGCGGATACAGGAAGGCATTGGGAAAATAGACGAAAACTATTTTGCCGTAATAACAATAGACAAAGAATAAAAGGAGACAACAAGCATGAATCAAACAATCTCAAAGATACTTGAACGCAGGAGCATAAGGGCATACCTTCCGGAGCAAATACCCGAGGACAGCCTGCAGCAGATAATCGAGGCGGGGCTTGCCGCACCTACCGGCATGAACAGACAAAGCTGCAAGTTCACCGTGCTGCAGGGCGAGCCGCATCAGAGGCTTACGCTTGCCATAACCAAGGCGGTACTGGAGGGCAATCTGCATTTTCGCGCAAAGGACGAAAGCTACCGCTGCAACTACAACGCTCCCACGTGGATACTCGTCAGCGAGGACAGGGAGAACAAGATCGGCTATGCGGACTGCGCCTGCGCCCTTGAGAACATGATGCTTGCGGCGACCGCACTCGGTCTCGGCTCATGCTGGGTAAACCAGGTATATCCCACCTGCGATATGCCCGAGATAAGGGAGATCCTGACATCCTTCGGCATTCCCGAAAGCCATATCGTGTACGGTTCGGTCGCAATCGGCTACGCCGCAGAGACGCCCCGTGAGCTTGAGCGCAAGGAAGGAAGGGTCATAAGACCGTAAAGGTGAAAAGGAAAAGAGAAAAACAGGCGTTCCTTTCGGGATGCCTGTTTTGCACGGAGTCGCCTATACACCTGCAAAAAGAACGATCGGCGGCATATTGAATGATAGTATTTCTCCTTCCGAAAGCCTTTTCAGGCACTTTACTGTTGCAAAAGCCACGACCGCAACGCATTTTAATTCAATGTGATTTTGCTTTTCTCGAATATCTTCATCAGTATGATACCGATAATCAGACCGGCAATACCCTGAATCCCGTTCGCAGGGATATTTGCTGCCGAAGGGATAAATCCGTACTGAAAACCTTCAAACAAAAAGTATCCGAGTATCATCACAATCTCTGCCGCAATACCGCTGATGATTCGGGAAGGCAGGTTTTTGAGCTTGCTGCGGGTAAGCTTAAACCCGTAGAAAGCAATGAGTGCCATCAAACCTTTGATTACAAAGGTTGCCGGGGCATAGGTCACGTATACTGAAAACATATCTGCAAGTGCCGAGCCGAGACCTGCGGCGAGGAAACCGTAGGCAGGTGAAAGCGCCCAGCCCGCAACCAATACGATGCAGTCTCCCAAATTCAAATATCCTTTAAGGGGGGAAGGAATTTTAATAATCATCGTTGCGACACACGTAAGTGCAGCCATTAGTGCGGCCATAACGATTTTCCTTGTTCTTGTGTTCATTTTTCGTTATACTCCTTTACTTTTTGACGAAAGTATTGTATATTCAATCTGACCATGTTACAATCACCAAACAAGGAGTGTTTTATATAACCAGATGAAATATATAATCAACAAAGAAAACAGTCCCGTTTACATTGAGCTTTACAAGCAATTACGGGATGACATCATTGCCGAAAACTATCCGTACAACACGAAGCTTCCTTCCAAGAGAAGCCTTGCCGAAGAAACAGGGGTAAGCACAATCACCGTTGAACACGCCTATGCTCTGCTTCGCGATGAAGGGTACGTGGAATCCCGTGAACGAAGCGGATTTGTTGTTATATTCCGTAAGACCGACGGATTTGCGGCTTCTAGCGAACGCCATACCGAGCGCACATTACATCATATCGAGCATACTAATCCAGATTTTCCGTTATCCGTTTTAAGCAAAACCATGCGTAAGGTTCTGACGGAGAACGGGGATTTGTTGTTTGGAAAACCCCCTAACTGTGGATGTGAGGAGCTGAGGGAGGCCATTCGCCATTATCTGGCCCGAAACCGCAGCATACGGGTTGAAATAGAGCAGATCATTATCGGCTCGGGGTCGGAGTACCTTTACGGACTTATCGTTGAATTGCTCGGAAGAAACCGCATCTACGCAATAGAATCACCGTCCTATAAGAAGATCGAGCAAGTCTATATGGCGGCGGGTATTGCCTATGACTCGCTGCCGCTGACAAGCTCCGGCATCGACAGCAAGGCATTATCGGGAACGAAGGCTGACGTATTGCACACAACACCATACCGGAGCTACCCCAGCGGAGTTACAGCAACGGCCTCCAAACGGCACGAATACATCCGTTGGGCCGAGCAGTATGACCGATACATTATTGAAGATGATTTTGAGTCCGAATTTTCCGTTTCCACAAAGCCTGCAGAAACGCTTTTTGCGCTTTCTGACAAGGATAATGTCATCTATCTGAACACATTTTCAAAAACCATATCTCCATCGCTTCGTATCGGCTATATGGTCCTTCCCGAGCATCTTGTCGGTATTTTTAATGAGAGGCTGGGCTTTTACTCCTGCACAGTTTCCACCTTTATGCAATATGTTCTTGCCGAGCTTATCAATAATGGAGCTTTTGAAAGACACATCAACCGAGTAAGAAGAAACAAGCGGAAGGAAATCAACGCTAAAAAATAGTAAGAAAACAGTATAGCATATACCATGCTGTTTTTGTTACCTGTTCGTTTTGACGATACTAAGTTACGGGCGGCTTATGTTAAATTGGCTTCGCTGTGTTTATGCTTGTTACGACAACTCGGCTTGCTTCATAGAAATACCGGCCGATTGGGATGGAAACCAATGATTTTTATGTTTACTTTTAACTTTAGGACAGCATTCCCATTAATAAGCAATATCGGGGGCATTTTTATACAAAACCGCCCTTCTATCCGTTTCCCTGCGCGCGTATTCTGCGATTGAAAAGCATAGCCGCCGTCAGCGAAATGCCGTCCACGATGGGCTGAACGAGCATACAGCCGTAAAGGGGCCAAACGGCGTTCATTATAAACAGCATGGGAATATCCAAAACGCCCTTTCGCAAAAGGGAGCATATAAGCGACTCACGCACCTTGCCGATCGCCTGGAACTGCACGATAAGGGGATAACTTATGGCCATCAGCGGCATCGCCGTCACCATTATCCGCAGGAAGGCTGCTCCGTATTCGGTCGTGAGGGGGTCGTCGATGAACAGCCCTGCCAGCGTGGGGGCGAATATTTCATAGGCTATGAGGCACAAAAACGCAAAGGATACCGCAATGGTGCAGCCGAAGCGGAATGCGCTCCTGCGGCGCTCGTGCTTGCCTGCCGCATGGTTGTATGCCAAAAGCGGCAAAAGTCCGTTTGCAACGCCGAGAGCAAAGAAAATCGGAAGCTGGTCGAGCTTTTTGACTATGCCGAGGGCGGCAACCGCCTCTGTCCCGTACATGGAAACGAACCTTGATTGCGCCGCAACCGCTACGACTGTGAGGATATACTGCATTGCCGACGGGAATCCGAGCGAAAGCACCGTTCCGACCTCTTTGATGCCGGATTTTAAGTTCCGTGGGTCAAGGCTGATTATGGTGGATCCTCTTTTGACGGCGAGGTATATGACATAATATGCGGTGGCGGCCATATTGGAAATTGCCGTGGCAAGACCCGCACCGCCGACGCCGCCGCCCAAAAACTGCGGCAGCACGAAGAACGGGTCGAGCGCTATGTTTATCGCTCCGCCGAGGGATACTCCGATAAATGCGCTCGATGCGCCGCCCTCCGCCCTTACGAGGTTAGCCAGCAGGGTGTTGAGCACCGTAAACGGACCGCCAATCATTATGACCCATTTGACATAAGAAAGAACGTGGGGATAGGTGCTGTCTGTCGCTCCGCAAAGATATAAAAGGGGCTTTGCGAAAAAAAGGACAGCAAGCGAAAACAGGAGCGATAGCAGCAATCCGCCGTAAAACGCCAAGGTTGAAACACGGGTGGCAAGCTCCGGATTTTTTCTGCCGAGCGATTGAGCCATAAGGCTTGCGCCGCCTATACCGAAAAGATTAGACAGGGCGGTGAGCATCAAAAGTGCAGGACCCGCAACGGTTACGGAAGCGGTCTGCGCAGGGTCGTTCAGCATCCCGACGAAATAGGTGTCGGCAAGGTTGTATATAAGCACAACCATCTGTCCGGCAATGGCGGGAACAATTTGCTTTATAACGGCCCTCTTTATCGGAAGCTCTCCGAAGGCGGACGCTCTCTGCTCAACTGTTGTCACGGTTACACCTCTTTTGGTTTTATCCTTTGCGGCTATTGTGAAAAAACAGCATAACTTTTACGTTGCGCTGTTTTTTGCTTTTATCGGGCTTGCGCCGAATAGGGGTTTAGGCTTCGGCAGGCTTTCTTATGAACAGAATGCCGAGCGTATAGGGACCGCAATGGTTGGAAATCGTGCATCCGGCGGTCGTTATATGAACTTGGTTGAATTTGCCGAATTCGTCCTCCACCATGTGGCGTACTACCTCTACCGTTTCGGGCGCACAGGCGGAATGCGTGATAAAAATGCGTTCGTATGCTATATCGTCACGGTTCCACAGGCGGTCGGCAACATAGCTTTTCAAAGTCTTTTCAAACGAGCCTTTGTACTTTTTGCCTACGCTCATTTTTCCGTTATTTACCTCAATGCAGGGTTTGAGCTTCAAAAGGTTTGCGCCGAGCGCCGCAATGGAGGAGCAGCGTCCGCCCTTGTGAAGATAGTCGAGACGGTCAACGACGAAGCTCGCTTCCACCATGGGAGTAAGCTCATCGAGACGGCGCTTTATCTCCTTTGCCTCAACGCCGGCCTGCGCCATGATTGCGCCCTCGATGACGATATGACCGCTTCCCGTGGAGAGATTCAGCGAATCAACGACATATACGTTGTCAAAATTTTCCGCTGCAAGGCAGGCATTTTGATAGCAGGCAGACATGTGCGAGCTGATTGTGACGTGAACGACAGAGGTATTTCCGTCGGCGGTAAGCTCGCCAAAGAGCTTTTCGTAATCCGAAACGCTGCATGCCGCCGTTTTGAGAAGCGTGCCGTGCGTATCGACATATTCAAAAATATCCTTGGGGCGTATCTCAACGCCATCCTTGTACTCCCGACCATCCTTGATAATGTAGAGGGGTGAGATGACTACACCGTATCTTTCGATAAGCTCCGGCGATAAATCGCAGGTGCTGTCTGCACTGATAATAACCATGAGTCCTCCTGAATGAATAAAATAATATCACTTTATTATAACAAAGCAGCATATATGTTGTCAAATGCGCCGTTCGGATGAGGGCGGGCGGGAAAGTGAAAAAGCTTTGAAAGCGGCAAAGGGTCGGCTCGGAGCGAACGGATTCGGCGATTGCTGCCGAGAAAAATTGTCTCTGACGGCGGCTGTGAGCAGCAGTGGTGCGAAACCAACCAAGCCTAATTTTGCCGCAAAGCAGAGGAAAAGACGCTCAGATCGGGTCCACAATCGCAATATGGCGGTGCCGAAGATGCGAATGTCTGCGGAGATGACTGCCGGATGTGGTGAAATCGTTCTACAAGCCGACAAAACAGCTGCTATTGCGCCAAAATCAGCGACTTGTGTAAAAATGCCGAATTTATGCGAAAAACGAAGATTGTACACTGTTTTACCGTAAAATACCATACAATCCAAAAGTAAACAATATTGCCTTAAAATGGATGAAATGACCCTACATAGACCGTTTTTAGATGTGCGTCAAGCGGTTTCGGACAGCCTGTGAGTAAATATAGCTTATTGACTAAAACGCTTTGGGACATTTATAATAACATAAAATAAGCAATCGGAGGGAAATATGCAGTTTTGTGTTGAGGGCTCGCTGTTTTGGACGATAGCGCTTTTTGCGGCGGGTTTGCTGCTGATATGCCTGTCGGGAGACAGATTTGTGGACGCATCCGTAGTCATAGCGAAAAGATTGAAAATACCGCAGATCGTCGTGGGTGCGACGATAGTAAGCATCGGAACCACGCTTCCGGAGGTTTTGGTGTCGGCTACGGCGGCATTGCAGGGCTCGGCTGACATAGCAATAGGCAATTCATTCGGGAGCATAATTTGCAACACGGCGCTGATAGCGGGCGTAGGGCAGCTTATTTCTCCGGCAAAATCGGTAAAAACAAAGTCCGTAGTATGGCGCATTCTTGTATTTCTTGCGGCTGCGCTGTTTGTGTTTGCGACAGGGCTTATCGCCGGCAGGATCGGAAGAATTGCCGGAGTTGTCCTGCTTTTGCTGTTTGCGCTTTACGGTGTGCTGTCGGTCAAGATACCCGACGATGAAGCTTCCGAGGGCGATATAGAAAACGAACGACTGCCGAAAACATGGGTTGCGGTCGTGACGCTGTTTGCTTGTGCGGCATTTTTGTATGTCGGAGCAAAGCTGCTTGTTGATAACGGACAGGTTCTTGCGCTTGACTATCTGGGTGTTCCGGAAAGGATTGTTGCCGTAACGCTGATAGCACTCGGCACTTCGCTTCCGGAGCTTGTAACCACGGTGACTTCCGCAATAAAGAAGCAGGGGGACGTGGGCATAGGCAATATAATCGGAGCCAACATTTTCAACCTGCTGCTTGTAATATCGATTCCGGCGGCTGTGACCGGAAACGTGCCGATATCGAACGAGGCGCTCTATACCGACCTGCCGATAGCAACGGGGCTTATGGTACTGTTTGCCGGATGGATGCTTATCGCCAAAAAAGGGAGCAGGATACTCGGTTTGCTGCTTGTGCTTGCGTATGTGGCATACAGCCTGATTTCTTTTATGTGATCTGCGCTTGAGAACGAAAGGAGAAGGAATTATGATTATTGTCGGAGTATGCGGAGCAAGCGGAAGCGGAAAAAGCACCCTCGCACAGGAGATCGCCAATTCTCTGAACTGCACAACGAGGGTGATAGGGCAGGATTGTTACTATAAGGATCATTCGCACCTGCCGTTTGAGGAGCGCAAAAAAATAAATTACGATTCGCCGCTGATATTCGAGCATGACGAACTGCTCAATGACGCGATACAGCTTCAAAGCGGAATGGCTGTAACGAAAAAGGGCTACGACTACAAGCTGCATATCCGTGCCGACAGCGATGAGCTGATAACTCCGCCCGATGTGCTGATACTTGAGGGAATACACATGTTCCACGATCCGCGGCTCGTAAGGCTTATGAGCCTCAAGCTGTATATGCACGTCGATGTCGATGAGTGCCTTTTGAGGAGGATCGAAAGGGACAGGATCGAGAGAAAGCGCACGTTTGAGGAGATTGCTCTGCAGTATCGCCAGACGGTCAAGCCGATGTACGATGAATATGTAAGCAAATATATCAGGGTTGCGGACTTTGCGGTAATGAAGGGCGGCAAGAATAAGCCTGCAATCGACGCAATAAGCGCATACCTGACGGCAAAGCTTCTGAGCGAGCGGATTTCAAACGGTGCGGAAGAGCAGTAAAGCCTTACACGGCGAAGCATCCCCGTGAAGTTTCATAAGTGAAAATCACGCAAAATACCCTCGGTTTAAGAATAAACGATCAAAAACAAAATTTAACATTTGTATAACGGATAAAGCACACGGGCATAATAATCACCGACCACAAGGCGAGAATTATGCACCGTGTTTTTTTCGCTATGGAAAATTTAAGGAGGCTTATATGAAAAAGTTTATTCCGTTTATGATGGCGCTGCTTTTGATTGCCGCCACGATGATGGGCTGCGGAATGATGGGGAATGTAAAACCCACGCCGAGTCCGAGCATCAAGCCCTCGGCTAACCCTACCGTTAACCCCACCGCAAGCCCTTTGGCTACGAAATCCCCGGTTGGGACGGATGGAGGCGGAACGGGTGCGCTGGGCGAGATCCCCAACTTCATGGAGGGAACCGTTGTTGATGCGGAGGACGTGCCGGAGATAGTAAAGGCTATTGAGGCAAAATATGCCGGAGCGAGCATACAGAGCATAACGCACGAAACCTATCTTGAAAATCAGGTATATCACATTGTGCTCAACGGCGCAGCCGACGGCACCACTCAGGTGTATGTACAGCCCGACGGCACGATAATTCCGTATGAGAACGGAACACAGACCGACGGCGGTTCGTCAACGGAAACCGCAAAGCCGTAAATTCTCGGCGGAGAATAAAATCGGGCGCACAAAGCCACACTAAAAGCGGGGAGTGTGCTCCCGAGATACAGTATCAAAACAGGAGGTAGAACGAAATGTCACACGAAAACGCAGGATGCCAGACCATCGGATGTGCGGTAACAAGCTGCAAGTACAACGATACCGGCCGTTACTGCCGCCTCAATCGAATCCAGGTTGAGCCGTGCAGCGATTGCCATACCGGAAAGCCCGCAGACGAAAGTCTTTGCGGAAGCTATATTTCCAAATAAGGTGCTGTAAGAAGAAAGCCCACGGCGCAAAGTGTACCGTGGGCGCTTCGTCGTTATTTGACGGTGATATTCAGGTATTTTTCTATCACCGCACATACCGCACCGCCGCAGGGCGGCGCAATGTCATCCGCAATGGCTTTAATTTCGTCGCGTGCATTGTCAACGGCTATCCCGACGCCTGCATAGAGCAGCATTTCACGGTCGAGCGTATTGTCACCCATGGCGATTATGCGCTCACGGGGTATGCCCATTTTATCCGCAACCCATTTCAGCGCGCTTCCCTTGTTGGAGCCGAGCATATTGAACTCTAAAAACCCGGGACTCGACAGAGCTACCTCCAGCTTACCCTCATAACGCCTTTTAAGCATGGGATACAGCCTTTCCACGTTCTCCGTCGTGGTCATGTACAGTACCTTGGGCGTGTTTTCCCAGCGCTTTTTGTCCGCATCGGGGTCAATTACGGAAGGAAGTCCGAGTGCGGCGGCGTATCTTATCGGGTACTCGTTTTGAACACGGTATATTATGGCGTCGCCCTGATACAGGTGGGAATGCACGCCAAGCTCATCCGCCAGGAGCAAAAGCTCACACACATACTCGGGCGGCAGGCTGTCCGCATGGAGCAGCTTGCCCGTCTTTGCGTCGGATATTATCGCACCGCCGTAGTTGATGACGGGACCGGACAAGTCAAGCTCGTCGATAACGGGCTTTGAGCCCAAAAATCCCCTGCCCGTGGCGAGGGTAACGAAAACGCCTGCATCCCTTGCGGTCTGTATGGCAAGCTTGTCGTTTTTATCGAGGATTTTGCTTTTCGGCAGCAGCGTGTCGTCAATGTCGATTGCAATCAAAAGCGGCATATCGGTTTTCATGTTTTTTCTCCTGTGAAATTCGGCGTGCATCAAAATTGACGCTACGCCTGTTTTTCGTAATCAAGCACGAGCACCCTGTCGTCACCGAGGCTTTCACGGGTGAGAGTGGCTTCGCTCTGATTCAGCTTGTGAATTTTGCAGCCGATGACGCTCGATATGAACGGGGAAAGTCCCTCAATGTTGTCAACGGTGCAGTCTGCGGTTTTGTAGTGCATGGGTATCACGACGCTCGGCTTTAGGAGGTTTGCAAGCTGCCTTGCCTGTGCATGGTCGATGGTATAGTATCCGCCGACGGGGACGAGCAAAACATCAATACCCCCAAGCTCTGCGGCGGCCTCTTCGGAGAGAACATGACCCAAATCACCGCAATGCAGTACCCTTATGCCGTCGATTTCAATCAGGAACAGCGTGTTTTGTCCCCGTTTTTCCCCTTCAAACTCGTCATGGAAGCTCGGGAAGCCCTTTATTTTTACTCCGCCGACGTCGGTATCAACGCAGCCTTCGAGCCGAATGTACTTGCCCCTGAGTGCATCGGTAAAGCAGTGGTCAAAGTGAGTATGGCTGACCGTAACGGCGTCCGCCTCTATGCCGCTTATGTTATAGCCCACCTTTGGATCGCAGGGGTCGGTAAGTATCTTAATTCCCCTGTCCGACGTAAGAAGAAAGCAGGAATGTCCGTACCATTTAATGTTCATTTTTCTACCTCCGTTTGATTTACTGCCGCCTGTATCAGCATGGCGGCGCAGGACGCAAATTCGTTGCTTATGCTGTTTTTTGTGCTGTTTATGCTTAAAAGTACCCTGCAGGCGCTTTCGAGCAGGACTTTTTTTCGCCCCCTGCTGATATCCTCATCGTCAATGACCGTAAACAGCGCCCAAAGCACCCGATAGTATGTGGCGTCACAATGCGGAATATCGCTTCGGCTTCTTGCCGAGAACATCAGCATACGAAGCAATGCGTAATCCGCCGTGCGATCGGTTGTTTCGGGGCGGGCGGGCAAACGGCAGGAGCTGTTCACGAACGCAATGAGACGCTCGTAGAAGGCATTTGCCATGACGATGTTTATGTGTCCTCCGGCAAAGCATACCTCGCCAAACGGCTCTTTCTCGGTTGTCAAAAGGGAGTTTATCGCCTTCACCGGGACGTATGCATCCGTGGGGACTCGCTTTGGGTATGCGCTTGTAAGCTCCGCTTTTTTTGAAAAGGAGCTTATGTCGCTTTCTGCTGCACCGATGCAGCCTGCGGAGCGGAGCAGATCCGCCGCGAGCCGCTTTAGGGCAGTAATATTGTATGTAAAGCAGGCAAAATCCATGTCAGCCCCAAATAAGCGCTCCCGTGCCCCACGAGAGTGCATTCATTATCAGCGATGTCAAAAAGGCCCAGGGTCTTGTAAGCCCGGCAGTGGTGCGAAGTATCCACGCCTCAACCAGCACCGCAGCTGTTTCGAGCAGGATAAGCGCCGTAGGATAAACAAAAGGGGGAAGCGCTCCGCCGCCGAGAAAGCCGATGAGTATCAGCAGGAAATTCAGCGCAGGGTTCGTGGCGAGGTTGCACAAAAGCGTAGGGTAGAGGATACCGAGCCGCCTGTGCATTATCAACGCAGCTGCGCCTTCAATCAAAACCGTCAGCACAAGGTTTCTTGCCAACAGCAGAAGAATGTCGCCCACGGGTTATTTCGATGCCTTTTTCTTCGCCTTTTTAATCAAAAGAACGGTGACAACGACGATGGCCAGCACCGCCGCACCGATGAAGATTATAGGCAGTATGTCGGAGAAAGCCGCATCCGACAGACCTCCCTGATTGGAAGGTATATCCTCGCCGGGGATGACGAGGTCACATCTGAAAACGGAAGCAAGAAGATTCATAGCGGTATTCCTTTCTTATTTTTGTGCTTGTATCAATCCTTCGACGTCTTTTTCTTCGCCTTTTTAATCAAAAGAACGGTGACAACGACGATGGCCAGCACCGCCGCACCGATGAAGATTATAGGCAGTATGTCGGAGAAAGCCGCATCCGACAGACCTCCCTGATTGGAAGGTATATCCTCGCCGGGGATGACGAGGTCACATCTGAAAACGGAAGCAAGAAGATTCATAGCGGTATTCCTTTCTTATTTTTGTGCTTGTATCAATCCTTCGACGTCTTTTTCTTCGCCTTTTTAATCAAAAGAACGGTGACAACGACGATGACCAGCACCGCCGTACCGATGAAAACTATCGGCAGTACGTCGGAAAGATCTCCTCGACCGGACAGTATATCCTCGCCGGGGATGACTGCGTCACACCTGAAAACGGAAGCGTTAAGATTCATGACAGCTTTCCTTTCTTATTTTTTTCGTGCCTTTATCAAAAATACGGTAAGCACGACAAGTCCTGCGGCTATTACGCCGGCAATTATTATGGGTAAAATATCAAATCCACGGGGGACGATGGGTGCAATGTCAAAAAACATGGTTATACTCCCTCCTCGATTTCGATAAATCCTTCGGGTTCCGTAAATTCATCGGTTTTGTCAACTTCCTCCGAATCGAGGAGGATCCCGCTTTCTTCGGCGGCTTCTGCCTCGGCAGCGATTTCGCTTTCTTCGGCTTGACCGACTGCATTTGCTTCCTCAGCCTGTTCGACTGTGACCGTTTCTTCGGTTCGCTCACCCGCATACGGTTCTTCGGCGGAACGGTTCGCTTTTTGTGTCAGCCCCTTGAGTGAGAAAACCAGGCAGGCGGCGGAAACGATTGTGAGTGCGGCGGTGAGTATTGCCGCAGTCTGACCGCCGACCGCAAAGAACGCAAGCGGCAGGGAGCCGAGCAGCAGCGCAAGTGTGGTTATACCGAAGGCAAGACCGGGGGAGTTTTGCAGCCGGCTGTAAATTGCGGCGAGCGTTATCGACATACTCATGTTGAAAAGTATTATTCCCGCTGCGCTTATTAGTATGTTGTCGCGCCCGAAGAAGAAAAGCGGAACGGACAGCAGCAGCGATATTACGCCGACCGTCCTTGCTCCGAGCTTATCGGCGATAAAGCCGCCCGAGGCCTTGCCCGCCGCCGCACATAAAGCGGGTAAAAGGGCGAGCCAAAGTCCGCTTTTCCACGCGGGAGAAAAGAGTGAGCCGCCGTAAGAGCGTATCGCTATCGAGAAAAAGCACAGTGCTATCACGAGCCATGTGCCGAGCCTTCCGTTTGAAACGTCCATGTCGGCTTTTGCGTATTCGGGCTCGGTTTCGGGTCTGCACAAAAGGCATATCGCCGCGGCAAGAAGCAAAGCGACCCCCGACGGGAGCAGGAACAGTATTATGGATTCGGAGGAGTACAGGGCGTCGGCAAACAGCGTTCCCAACGCAACGCCGATCGCTCCGGTGGATACGAACACGCCGCTTTTCCACATCTTTCCACCCGATTTGACGAGGGTATCAATGCCGCCGCCTACGTGGAACATGGCGTTTCCGAGGGCGCAAAGACCGAGCGACAGCGTGACCGACAGCAGCTTGCCGCCCTCCGAAACGTTCGGCAAAAGCAGCTCAAACGGCAGTGCACCTATTGCGAGCAAAAGACAGCCGATCGCACCGAGAGGAAGCTTTTTGTAAACATCGTTTATGTGCCCGAGCAGCGGCTGAAGCCCGAATGCGACCACGTTGTACGCCAAAAATCCGACCAGCGGAGAGCTTACGAGCCCGTCGTATCTGCCGAACAAGGTTAAAAAGCATATAAGATCCACCAATAAATGGCTTATCGTATAAATGGGTAAAGAGCATTTTTTCATGCCGTCACCTCCCTGATAATCGGTTAATTATACCATATACGGAGCAAAATGAATATTAAAAGAATATAAATTATCGTTCCGATAACCGTACTTGATGCCGAAAACCGCATTTTTAAGAAATATATACCGATAAAATTCCAATAAAGGCAATATCGACGCTTGCACAGACGAATTTTTAATGATATAATGCCAACCAGTCAATTATGGAGGTTGAAAAAATGGATATATTGATAATTGCTTTCACCCTGGCTATCGTCGTATGTGCGATATGTCTTATTGCCGTTGTGCTTATGCAGTCGTCCAAGAGCAGCGGTCTCGGTGAGACCTTCGGCGGCAGCACCCAGGCGTTTGCATCAAGAGCAACTGCGGCCAGTAAGGAAAAGAAGCTGCAGAGGCTGTCCATCGTTCTTGGTATCGTAATTGCCGTTCTGGCAATCGCTGTCGCCATATTCACAAGATTTTCTGCGTAAGTGGCGTCATTTATCCTTCGGACCGACAGCCCGAGGGGTTTGATATCGTATAACTTGCGGTGTGTCTTGTGCATACCGCATTTTGTTGTTGCGTAAGGACTTGTTCGGAGGGATATATGCCTGTTAAAAAGGGAATAAAGCCCGTTGCCCAAAACAGAAAAGCGAGGCACGAATACTTTATCGAGGACACATACGAGTGCGGCCTTGCGCTCGTCGGCACGGAGGTGAAAAGCGTGCGTGCGGGAAAATGCAATCTCAAGGATGCGTATGCCCGTGTTGAAAACGGCGAAATATTCATAAAGGGAATGCACATAAGCCCGTATGAGCAGGGGAACATATTCAACAGGGACCCCTTCAGGGAGCGCAAGCTGCTGATGCATAAGCGGGAAATAATTAAGCTCAAACGCCTGTCAGAAGCGGACGGCTACAGCCTCATACCGCTTCAGCTCTATCTCAAGGACGGGCTTGTAAAGCTCGAGCTTGCGGTTGCAAAGGGCAAAAAGCTGTACGACAAACGCCAGTCAATCGCCGAAAGGGACGCAAAGCGTGACGTCGAACGCAAACTGAGCAGGCATGGCTATGATGACTGAGTAATATTTGCACGAGGGTGATATAAATGAAAAAGATAAATGCGCTTATTATATTGGATGGATTCGGCTGCGGAAGGGACTGCGAAGGCAACGCCATCTCCGTATGCGGAATACCGAACGTAAAGTCGTACCTTAAACGCTATCCCAATACGAAGATCAAGGCATCGGGTCTAGCGGTGGGGCTTCCCGACGGACAGATGGGAAACTCCGAGGTTGGGCATCTCAACATCGGCGCCGGAAGCATCGTGCCGCAGGAGCTTCTTCGGATAACGAATGCCGTAAACGACGGCAGCTTTTTTGACAATGCGGAGCTTGTCGGGGTAATGGAGCATTGCAGGGAAAGAAATTCGAGCCTGCATCTTATGGGGCTTTGCTCCGACGGGGGAGTCCACAGCCATATATCGCACCTGTATGCGCTTGTAAGGCTTGCAAAAAAGACGGGTCTTGAAAAGGTGTATATCCACTGCTTCATGGACGGCAGGGACGTTTCGCCCGAAAGCGGACACGGTTATATAATGATGCTGCAAAAACAGCTTGAGGCCATCGGCTGCGGAAAAATAGCCACCGTAGGCGGCAGATACTACGCTATGGACAGGGACAAAAACTACGGACGTGTCGAGAAGGCGTATGCGGCGATGGTTTACGGCGAGGGCGTGTATTTTGAGGACGCCGCTGCGGCGGTTCAAGCCTCATACGACAGCGGCGTTACCGATGAATTTATCGTACCGGTTGTGATAACGGAGAACGGCGCCCCCGTGGGTACGGTCGAAAACGGTGACGGAATGGTATTTTTCAATTTCCGTCCCGACAGGGCGAGGGAAATAACCGCAGCCTTTACGCTCGACGACTTTACGGGCTTTGAACGGAGAGGCGGAAGACCCGATGTAAAATATGTCGGCTTTACGCCTTATTCCGAGGCATTTGACGGCAAGCTGGGCATAGCATTTGACAAAGAGGTCCTGAACGATACCTTTGGTGAATACATATCCGATATGGGTCTAAGGCAGCTTCGCATTGCGGAGACCGAGAAATTTGCCCACGTTACCTCCTTCTTCAGCGGCGGACGGGAAGAGGAATTTCCGGGCGAGGACAGGGTGCTGATACCCTCGCCTGCCGTTGCGACATACGACCTCAAGCCGGAAATGAGCGCATACGAGGTAAAGGACGAGGCGGTGCGCCGTATACACAGCGGCGAGTATGACGTTATGATACTCAACTTTGCAAACCCCGATATGGTTGGACATACCGGCGTAAGGGATGCGGCGGTCAAGGCGGTGCAGACGGTTGACGAGTGCGTAAAGGAAGTGGTGGATGCCGTTATCGAGTGCGGCGGCAGGGCGATAATCACCGCAGACCACGGAAACTGCGAGGAGATGGTGAACGAAGCCACGGGCAAACCGCACACGGCGCATACGACCTCGCTCGTACCGTTCATACTTGTTGATGAAGAGCTTTTAAGCGTAAAGCTCCGTGACGACGGAAGCCTCTGCGACATAGCTCCGACGCTGCTTGAAATGATGGGACTTGAAAAGAACGACGCCATGACGGGAAGGAGCCTTATACTCAAAAGCTGATAATGGGACTTCCCAAAATTGTTAAACGTGATATAATTAAGGCAAACGTAAAAACCCGTTTGCTTTAATTTTTTGAGGTGAGACGATGGCGAGAAAGGAAAAACTGTTATTGACCGAGGGGCCGATAGCATGGCAGGTGATCCGATTTGCCATGCCGCTGCTGTTCGGAAACATATTCCAGCAGCTTTACAATACGGTTGACTCGGTCGTGGTCGGAAACTATATCGGTAAAGAGGCGCTTGGTGCGGTCGGATCCTCCGGCTCGCTCATACACATGCTTGTAAATTTGTTTATGGGCGTATCGGTGGGCGCAGGCGTTGTTATTGCAAGATACAAGGGTGCCGGCGACCATGAGGGAGTTAAAAAGGCGGTGCATACAAATGTTGCGTTCGGCTTGGCGGTCAGTATGGTGCTTACGGTTGTGGGCGTTCTGCTTACGCCGGTGATACTCGGCTGGATGGGTACTCCGGAGGAAATACTGCCAAACTCGATAAAATACCTCCGCATATACTTCATGGGTATCTCCACCAACGTTATGTACAACATCGGCAGCAGCATATACCGTGCGGTGGGCGACTCGACAAGACCGCTGATATTCCTTATCGTGTCGAGCATTGTAAACATGGTTCTCGACGTGGTGTTTATAAAATACATGCACATGGGAGTCGAAGGCGTTGCGATAGCGACGATAATCGCACAGTTTACAAGCTGTCTGCTCACATTCGGAACGCTCATGCGTGTTAATGACGACTACCGTGTGGAGCCGAAACGCATCAGGTTCCACGGCGAGGAGCTGAAGGAGATAATACGCATCGGGCTGCCGAGCGGACTGCAAAACTCCATAGTCTCCTTTTCAAACGTAATGGTACAGACCAACATAAACTCGTTCGGAGATATTGCGGTTGCGGGCTGCGGCGCATACAGCAAGGTGGACGGATTTGCCCTGATGCCCTCGGGCAGCTTTGCAATGTCCGTTACAACATTTGTCAGCCAAAACATCGGCGCAGGCAAATATGAGCGTGCGAAGAAGGGCGGTCTGTTCGGAATTGCCGCAGGAATGCTGTCGGCGCAGGTTATGGGCGTGCTTATCTACTTCTTTGCGCCGAGCCTTATCGGGGTGTTCAACGACGATCCGAGGGTCATCGAATACGGAACGATGATGGCAAGAAATATCGTGTTCGGCTATTTCCTCGTGGCGTTCTCGCACGGCATGGGCGGTATGCTTAGAGGTGCGGGGCGTGCGAAGGCGCCCATGTACATAATGGTGGGCTTCTGGTGCATACTGCGAATCACGTGGATGACCGTCATGGTAAAGCTTACAAACGACATAAGGGTGGTGTTCTGGGCATATCCGATAACGTGGACCTGCAGTACGATAGCGCTGCTTCTGTACTATAAAAAGACGGACTGGCTGCACACTTACAAGGCAAAGAATATGGAAAACGGCGAACGATCGGGTGCCGAGGAACAGCCGGCAGGATAAAAAACGGGAGGCAAAAGCCTCCCTTTTCA
>JAEDJH010000075.1 GCA_016296415.1 Clostridia bacterium
TGACCGAGATTGATGTGACCAACAATTCGAAACTTGGAATCTTTACCTGCACCGGCAATGCTCTTACCGAGCTTGATATATCGGAAAATACAGAGCTGTTTCATCTTGATTGCTCCGACAATGAATTGGCCGAGCTTGATATGACCAATAATCCGAAGCTTGCCTTCCTCTATTGCAGCAACAATGCCCTCACCGAGCTTGATGTTGCGCAGCTGCCGACGCTTGCTGAGCTATACTGCTCCGGTAACGCTCTAACCGAGCTCGATGTAACTGCTAATCCGAAACTCAAATATTTCCACTGCTCCGACAATGAATTGACCGAGCTTGATGTAACCGATAATCCGGAGCTTGGCGAGTTCTACTGCTCCGGCAACAAATTGACTGAGCTTGATGTAACCAATAACCCCATACTTTGGGCTCTCTACTGTGACAACAATGATTTGACCGTGATAGATGCTACGCAGAATCCGGACTTAGAGGAGCTTTATTGCAACGGCAACAGGCTTTCGGATATACGGACTGAGTCTGAAAGAATCGGAGCGAATCATGTTTATGCGAACGGAAACGGATTTGTTGAAGCGGACATTTATATCCGTATATATAATAATTATGAAGAATATGAGGAATATCCTGAATTTGCTGCCAATGCAATACCTATGGAAGGCAATGTATTTGTAGGCTGGTACGATGCGGAAGGCAATCTTGTATCAAGTGAAGCAGAGCTTTCTCTGGAATACGGCACCGCATATACTCTCGAAGCCCGTTTCGAGGAGAGCGAAGCTCCCACCGATCCCGAACCCCCCACCGATCCCGACGACCCGCCCAGGACGGGTGCGGCATCCGTGGCAGGCGCTGCGGTCATGCTCGCTGCGGCAGGTGCATCGCTCGTAACGCTCAGAAAAAAGCAGAAGTAACAGCGCAGCCGATTTAACTGTCGGCATCAGCTGAAGCAAACGGGACGGCAAAGCCGTCCCGTTGTTTGTTCTGCCCTCCGAAGGGGCGGCGCATCAGCAATGTTTTACGGTTGAAAAGCGGTTCGCTTTACGCCGGATTGTTCCCCTCGATACCGAAAAGCTCCATGCACTGCGCCGTGGAAAGCCCGAGACGCTCCTTTAGCTGATACACGAACCAGGGCTTGCGGTTTTGGGCAAATTCCCTTATCCTGTTCACGGACTTTTTCCATCCGGCGTGGCTCATGTTCGGCCAAAGCAGCACGTCACGCTCCATGTCGTGGGAGATGGAAGCCTCTATTTCATCCACCCTTGCGATGACTGCGCTTTCCTCAAATACCTCGTTTGCCATCTTGGCGCAGGCGTTCAGGAAAAGCTCCTCAAACTCCTCGTTTTCCAAAAGCCCCTTTATCAGCTTGTTTGAAAAGCCGCTTCCGACGCCGTGTCCCTTTTCGGAGAGGTATTTGGCGATCGCATTCCACTTATAGCCCTTTTCGCCGCCGACGCTGGAGTTCATCGCCCAGCAGAAGTCGTAAACTATCCATTTCCACTTGCCGCCGTCGGTCTTGAAATACTTTATGTTGCCCGTGTCGGTGTTGCCGACGTATATCTCCATGGCGGTGTATTCGGCAAAGTTTTCCACATCCACCTGCGAGCAGACGTAGGCGTAGTTTTCGGGGTCGCTCATGTCGTGCGAGGTCACAAAGTCGAGCAGCGCCATATAGTCCTCGTTCGTGCCGGAAAGCACATAGCCCGACTTGTTGCCGTTGCCCACGAGTATGTCTATGGAGTCGGGTTCCTCCACGTTGTAGTGCTGAGCGATATAGTGCTTGTTTATCTTCTCACGCATGTGATACACGCCCCGAAATTCGCCGTTCACGTACAGCACGCAGGAGCGGTAATCCTGCACGGGCAGGTCGGTTTTGTCCGCAACGAGGCTTGTGATAACCACGTCGCGTATCCTGCTGATGGTGCTTTCCTGCCCCGAGGCACGGAGGATGAACGACTTGTACTCGGTGAACTCAAGGTCGTCGAATATTTTGTTTTCGATGCGTGACTTGCCGTAGCCCGCCCTTGCGATTATGGCAAGACCCTTTTGCTCCTTCATCCTCGAGTATGCGCCGAACACACGGATTATTGCGTCGTCGCCGTATTCGTGGTTGCCCTCCTCATCGATTATGTCGAAGTGCATCGGCACCTCGATCTCCTCGTTGTAGTTTTCGTACATGTGCGAGTATGCGGAGGCCTCGGTGCTGACGCTTACGATGGCAAGCTGATGTCCCTCGTTGATTATATAGGAGGCGGTGGCGGCGTCGCTGTTGTAAAGGCCGTCCTGCACCGCAATTGCACGCAGCACGGTGGTTTTTGAGATGTTAAGCACCTCGCCGCCGTAGAGCCTGTCGCCGCTGTCGGGGAGCGAGCCGTCGAGCGTGTAGTAGATCCTTGCGCCCGGCTTGGCGGTGATGGTGACGCTCTGCCCCTCATCGTATGCGCCGGAGGCAAGTGAAATGACGGGCGGCTGTGCAAAGCCCGTGCGTCCGCTGCCGTTATCGGTGTTGGGCGTGGGTGTTTCATAGTACATCACCGTGCCGTCGGTGCTTCTGCCGACGCTTTGATCGGCACGGAAGCGGTTTATCTTCAGCTTGTCAAGAAGCCTGTCGTCGGGGGAGAATAAAAAAATGCTCTCACCGCTTGCAGAGAGCCGGAACGGGGCTTCGAGCGCCGACGTGTCGTGGGAGCTTTGCCCCGTGGCATATACGGTTATGTATTCGTCCGGTCCGAGCGTTATGTCGGGAAAAGTCCATTTTTTCGGATTTTTCACGTTGTTGGTAAGCCCGTAGCCCAAAAGCGAAAGCGGCTCGGAGCCTTTGTTGTGAAGCTCGATCCAGTCGGTACAGACGCCGTTTAATCTCATGTAGGAGTAGTTTGCGCCCATCGCCTCGGAGATATAGAGGCTTTCGGGCTTCACGCCGTAAGCGGAAAGCGCAAGGTTTTGCCCGTTCTCGGTGTTTTCAAAGCCGGGGGAGGGCTCGGAGGGGACGAAGTCGCCCGTGCCGTCGGGCATTCTTGCCATGGCAATATCGACCTCCTGAGCTGAATATTCGTATTGGTCGATAACCACGCCGTTCTTGTTGGACAATACGACCGCTTCCTTATAGGAGCTGAGCTTGAACGGTGCATGAAGCTCGCCGGAGCCTTCGGGGGAGGGCATGCCCGTGCAGAATATAAGCAGATAGCCGTTCGCCGGAATGACCGTACCCTCGGGCAGCTCGTACTTCATCGTGTCGGCAAGCTCGTCGGAAAGGTGCATACCGCTTACGTCCATCGGCTCGGAGGTTGCGTTGAAAAGCTCGATATAGTCGGAATATGCGCCGTAGCCGTCGGTTATCGTGGAGCCGTTCGACGCCATAAATTCGTTGATATAAAGCCCCTCGACGGTGTTAAGGCTCTCAAGCTGCTCCCTGTATGCAAAATAGCCGTCCTCGGTGTTTGCAAAGCCGGGCGTGGGATGCTCGGTGATCTGCCATTCGCCGTTTGTTTTCATCAGCGAAAACCCCTTTTGTATATCGGGAACGCTGAGGCTGTCAACGGGCTTGCCGGATGCATCGAGCAGCATGAGCTCATCGCCTGCGGAGAGCTTGAAGCCTGCGTAAAGGCCGCCCTTGCTCACGCCGGAGCAGTAAACGACGAGATATTCGCCGGGGGCAATGACCGTGCCCTTGGGGAAAACGAACTTTGCGACGGACAGCATATCGTCCGTCAGACCCCAGTTCGATATGTCCGCCTCGGTGGACATAGGGTTGTACAGCTCCACCCAGTCGTAAAAGTCGCCGTTTTCGTCGGGGACGGTGCTTCCGTTGGAGCTCATCACCTCGTTTAAGCGTATGTCAAACGCAGGCGTTTCGCTTCCCGCCGGATTTCTGTTTGAAAGTATTATTGCGCCGGCTGTTATGAACACGGCCGCCAAAGCTGCAATGAGCAAAGCTCTTTTGAATTTGTTTGCCATTTGTTTCTCCTTTGTCAAGCGGTGGGCTCTGCCGGTACGCACACGACGGCAATGCGGTGATCATGCGTTCCGTAGGTGCTGTTGTATTTGCCTGTGCAGGACATCAGCGTTATCCTCGCCCTTCCGTCGAGGGCAAGCACGTCCCTCGGCAGGTCATAGTCGTAATAGGGCGGCTCGTCAAGCGGTATGGCCTTATAGCTCGTAACGCTCTCCACCGTAAAGTACCTGAGCTCACCGTCCGCAAGCTGTATTATGACCGAATCACCGACCTGCATATCGGGAAGCACCGAAAAATGCCCCAGAACTCCGCCGTAGCGCACGTGACCGCTTATGATGCTGTTGCCCTCCTCGCCGGGTATAGCACTCCGCTCGTACCAGGCGGCTATGTCGGGCGCATCCACCGTGCCTATCGCCTCGCTCACTCCGTCGCCGTCGTTGTCGGCAAGACCGACGGGCTGTATCGGACACTGTATTTCAAACCTCGGTATCCATATACATACGGGCGGCTCGGGCTTGGGCGTCGGCGTCGGCAAGGGCGCTGCCGTGGGTGAGGCGGCTGCCGTGGGTAAGACCGTCGGCACAGCCGTCGGAACGAGCGAAGCCGTCGGGGTTGGCGTCGGCGGCGCTTCGTATTGTTTTCCGATTATAAAAAGCTCATTGAGCAGCATCCATACGCCGCCCAAAATCAGCACGGCGGATACACAGTAGAGCACGGTATTGAAAATTCGGTTTTTCCGCTTCTTATCCATGCCGAAATTATACCATACCCCGTGCGG
>JAEDJH010000019.1 GCA_016296415.1 Clostridia bacterium
GTTTATCCTTTCCGCTTGTTTTTCGTCATCTCTGTACTCAAGAATGTCCTCAACCCTGCAATCCAATGCCTTGCAGATCGCATTCAGCGTTGAAAACCGCACCGCCTTCGCCTTGTTTGTTTTGAGCACGGACAGGTTGGCAACGGTTATCCCCACCCGTTCCGAAAGCTCGTTCAGGGAAATCTTTCGCTTTGCCATAATAACGTCGAGGTTTATAACTATCATGCCGCCACCTCATACCGTAAAGTCGTTTTCCGCTTTTATGGTGTTTGCCTGTTCAAATACGTTTTTTACCACCCTGAGTATCAGTCCCAAAAACGCCAGCACGAACGCCACCAGAAGCGATGGCAGATAGATCCTCGCAAGCGAAGCGAATATCACCGCCTCGGCAAAGCAAAGCCAGGATATTGTGCGAATGTATTCGACGCTGCTTTTTGTAAACATTTCCTCTTTTATCACGTTTTTGAGCAGCAACAGCAGCGTTACGGCGGCAGCAAATGCGACCGAGAATGCGATATAGAGATGAATTATTGCGTCCGGATTGTCGGCTGCGGGGCGGCCCGTCAGTTCGTTATACCACCTTACTATCTGGGGTATAAAGAACATTGCGGCGACGATTATCGCCATCGCCAGCACCGTAAGCCCTAACGAAAGAATGGTTGATGCTTTTCTGTTGATTTTTGGCATTACTGCACCTCCTTTTTGCTTATGGTACAGCACCCACAACCGTTTGTCAATATGTTTTTATCGAATATCAATAAATTTTTATCGAATACATCATGGGAGCTCGGTCGGAATAAGGTTTATCATATCCTCCTCGTTTGCAACGTTGGTATAAACCTGCGGCACGTCGCCCACTATTACGCTTTCGCATATTATAACGTCCGTCGAGGCATATATCGTTTCGTTTATGGTCGGCATTATGAGATTTATGGTACACGAAAGCCTTATCGCCACCCTGTAGAGGGTCTGATTTATACCCGAGGCGGTCAGGCTCGAGAAAAACTCGCTTTTTATGCTGCCTACGGGCATAAACTTCACCTGCACATCCGGGCCGGCGCCGGCAAAAAAGGGTATGTTCGTGAGCGTGCCTATCGGTATGCTTATGCCCTGCTCGCCAAGCTCGCTCAGCCTGTCCTGTGCCTTTTCGGTACAGCTTGCCGCAATTATATTCATCGTCAACGGATCCGAACGCATCACATATACATTTTCACCCATTCGTTCGGAAGCTATCATATTGTCAAAAAGCTGTGCATTTTCCTTGGCGATGTCCAGAACCGAGTCATTCATGATGCGTGTCACAAGCTCCATTATCCTCGCCTCCGCAAACGAAAGCGCCGCCTCGTTCATGTTAACGCCCACCGCCGCAAGCATGACCAGCCCAAGCAGCAAAAAGCATCCGAGCAAAAGCAAAAAACATTTCACAACGCGTTTTGCGCCCGGACGCCTGATCCTTTTTTCCATAAGCACCTCGCATACGCTTTTTTTAAGTATATGCAGGGCAGATTGGTTTCGTTATTCCTCTATCACTTCAAATTCGGCATCGGCAACTTTTCCGGCGCTGCCGCCGCCTTCCGTTTCCGAATCCGACGTAAGCGGCGCTCCGTTCATGCCAACGCCCCTTGCATCCTCACCCACAAATGCCGCTTTATCGTCATTTACCGGACCAAGGCGTATTGCGTTGGGCGAATACCGCTTCAGCGTAAGCTCAAACGTCGTACCGGCGCCGAGCCGACTTCTCACGGTTATGCTTTCCCCGAGCTTATCCATTATCTGCTTTGCAATCGAAAGCCCCAATCCCGTTCCGCCTTCGTGCCTCGATTTATCCACCTTGTAAAAGCGTTCGAATATATGCTCCATATCCTTTTCGGGTATGCCGCAGCCGGTGTCCTCGACACTAAGGAGTATTTTTTTGCTGTTTCTTAGCTTTAGCGTTATCACTCCGCCCTCCGGCGTATAGCGCATTGCATTGTCTATCAAAATTACGAGCACCTGCTCCACCCTGTCGGGATCGGTGAGCGCATCTTCACTGCAATCGGCATCCACAACTAACTCTATGCCCTTTTCGCCCGCAACCTTTGCATAGCTCTGAGCCACGTCATGCACAAGCTCTATAATATCGACACGGCTCATCTCCATATACTCCGTGCCGGACTGAAGCCTGCTCAGCGTCATCATATCGGTAAGCAGGCGTGAAAGCCGTTCCGTTTCATGAAGCATTATTTTATAATATCGGCGGCGTGTTTCCTCGTCCTGCACCATGCCGTCGGCAAGCGGCTCAAGCAGTCCTCTTACCGCCGTAATCGGAGTACGAAGCTCGTGACTGACGTTTGCAACGTACTCACGGCGCATATTCTCTGTCCTTTCCATCTCGGTAACGTCCTTGAACAGACCTACCACTCCCGTGCATTCGCCGTCCTCCGTGACTACCGCAGAAATCGTTATCCAAAGCGCCCTCTCGTTCTGCATTTTATATGTGAGCGTTTCCTGCTTTCCCGAGGCATATACCCTGTCGAACGCATCCCATATAGCCCTGTCGGAAACGAGATCCTCCCTCTTCAAAACGCTGACCGCACCGAACATCTGCATAAGCGCAGGGTTGTAGTGGGTAAGCATTCCAAGCCCGTCCGTTGCGGCAACGCCGTCGGAAAGGCTGTAAAGGATCTGATTAAGCTGTCCTTTTTCGTTCCTTAGCTGATAAATTGTCTTTGCAAGCCTGTCGCTGAGGTAATTTATGCTTCTTGCAAGCAGACCAACCTCCCCCGGTTCGTCCGAGCCGGGTATCCTTACGCTGAGGTTGCCGTTTGCCATCTCCGTCGCTTTGTCCGCCATCCTGTGCAGCGGATCTGCTATCCTGCTTGCTCTCCATGAGCTTACAAGCAGCAATATCACCGCCGCCGACAGCGAAAGCCACAGCAGGGGCGTGTTCATCGGAGCAAGCGAGCCGGCAATGGACGCAAAGGGCTTTACCACGATCAATGCGCCCAGGTACTGCCCATCCGCATACACCGGTATGCCCACGAGGACGGAGCGTTCGCCGCTTGATAATGAAATATCGTCATCCTCCACGGTTTCACCGTTTGCAATGCGTGAAAGATAATTCTCGCCCATGATACGTGTCAGATCATCGTCCGAAAACCCGACCCAACCCGTGTGCATGATTTCGATTTTATCCATGCTGCCGAAAAGCACAACGTCCGTGCTGTCCTCAAATACGCCCTTTGCCTCGAGATTTTTATATCCTTCCCAGGATATGTCGCCGTCCTTGAGCTCGACTATAAGCTGGCCTATTACCTCTGCGTTTCTTTTTAAGTCCCTTATCTCACTTCTTGTTCCGTTCGCCTTGCTGACAAAGTAATACCCCACGATGGTTATCGTAGAAAAAAGCAGCGTCGCTACCGCAATAAGCATCAGTATTCTTTTCAGCAGTACGCTTTTCAATTATTCCACCTCGAACTTGTAGCCCACGCCGTATATGGTCTTTATGCTCCAGCTCTTTCCGACGTTTTCGATCTTTGCCCTTATGCGCTTTATATGCGTATCCACCGTGCGGGTTTCGCCGATAAAGTCATAGCCCCATACCCTGTTCAAAAGCTGCTCCCTCGTGAACACGTGTCCGGGATTTGATGCGAGCATATAGAGTATCTCTATCTCCTTGGGCGTGCATATTATGGGTTTTCCGTCGAGCGTGACCGAATAGCTCTTTATGTCTATTACAAGCCCGTCCACGGAAACTATGCCGCTTTCATCCTTTTGCTGTTCCTCGTTTGCCCTGCGAAGAACCGCCTTTATCCTCGCAACAACTTCCCTCGGGCTGAACGGCTTTACAATATAGTCGTCCGCACCGAGCTCAAGCCCGAGTATTCTGTCTATCTCCTCGCCCTTTGCAGTAAGCATTATTATCGGAACGGAGGAATGCTTGCGTATTTCCTTGCACACCTCAAGTCCCGAAACTTTGGGCATCATAATATCGAGCACGCACAGCCCTATTTCGGGCGTAAGGGAAGCCAGAGCCTCTTCGCCGTCATATACGTCCACCGGCTCAAAACCATCCGCCTTCAGGTATATGCCAAGGGATTCATGCACTATTCTGTCGTCATCCGCAACAAGTATTTTTACAGCACTCATATTAAGCCTCCTTGATTTATTGATATAATTATACCATTTTTTTCATAACGTTTTATCCGATAAAGTTAAAACATTATGTCATTTTGGTGATTACTTTGTCCCATCGGAGCGAAAACCGCCGTGTATCACGGCATTCTAACGCTGTCGCCGCTTCTGACAAGATACACAAACGCCTCCTTTACGCCGATGCCCGTGACCTTGCTCAGAGCCTCTTTATACAGCTCTATCTGCGAGCGGTGGCGCATGGCCGTCTCTTCGGCAGTTCCGCCCTTTTTGATGCGGTCTGTCTTGTAGTCAACTATCACCCACTCGCCATCCTCGATAAAGCAGCAGTCGATTGCGCCCTGCATTATAAAGCACTTGCCGCTGTTTATGCCAAGATGCTCGTTGGCCTTTGCAAAGTAGTTAAACCGCCACTCCCTGCATACCCTGTCGGACGCCGTCATGCGCCTGCCCAGCTCCGAATCGAAAAACGATACCACGAGCCCAGCATCCACGGTGTCGGCAAGGCGTTTGCTTATCACCCCTGAGCGTATAAGCTCGCCAAGCTGCTCTATCACGCTCGCCTCATCGTGCCGCCTTATGCCGATATGCTGCATCACGGTGTGCATTGCGCTGCCCTTTTCCTCGTACGTAGGGGCGTCCCTGTCCTGTAAGAAGCAAGGTCTGAGCGGCATATCTCCGCTATGTCCGACCATTCTCGTCACGGTCAGCTTCGACGGCACCTTTATATCGTCGCCGTAGATATAATTCCACTCCAGCTCGTCATAGCGTTCATCCTTCTCCGGTTGCGGAGTTTGTATCACCTGCTCTGTCCACTCGATGTATTTCTCGTTCACTCCACCCCAAGCGGCAGCCTCCGTCGCAGAGCGCTCGTGCAGAAACAGCTTTGCGCACTTTTCATCCATTACCGCCTCCAGCCCCATGGCGTTCCTGACGCCGTTTCCTGCGGAGGTGTTCATAAACACGTTAAGCAGCCAGTCGAGATAATTTGTCGCCTTCCGTATGCCCATCTCGGACACGGGCGCAGAATCTCTGAGCAGGCGTTTTTCGGCATTTGCGTTCGCAGGCAGGCTCCCTATCATGCAAAGATGCTCCTCCGCACGGGTCATTCCGACATAAAGCAGGCGCATTTCCTCGGCAAGAAGGCTCCTTTTGGAAACCGTCTGTATCGCTCTGTATATGATGCTCAGCTTTTTCTGCCGGTCGGAAACGTCCTTTACACCTATCCCGAGCCTGTCGTCAAGCTCTATATCCGAGGAATTGCCGACATAGTTGAACTTGCCTCCCAGACCGCTCAAAATAACTATCGGAAACTCAAGCCCCTTGCTCTTGTGGAGCGTCATTATCCTCACCACGTCGGCATCGGTCGAAATTGGCGTTCCGATCTTATCCTCGCTTTTGAGCCTGTCGATATGGCTGAGAAATTTTCCCAAGCCTCTGTTGCCGTTTTGTTCAAATCGCCTTGCAAGGTCGCTGAGCGCCTCTATATTTTTATTCCTTTGGCTTCCGCCGGGCAATGCGCTGACAAAATGGTGATAGCCCGTATCCGCAAGCACGGCGCCGATCATATCGTTTATACTTAAATATTGCTTGAATTTACGCCATTTGGTGACAAGCTCAACAATGCGCTTCGCCTTTTTTCCTGCGGTGCTTTCCCGTGCCGAAAGCGTTTCAAGCTTTTTCCAGCAGCAGCCTCCGCCGCACATTTCAAGCTCCGCCAGTTCCTTTGTCGAGAAGCTGCCGATAGGCGAACGGAGCATGCTTATAAGCGGTATATCCTGCCGTCTGTTATCCGTTACACGCAGTATGTTCAGCAATATCTGAACCTCTATCGCATCGAAGTAGCCGCCGTTTTGCTCTGCGTAGGCAGGTATCCCTTCCAGGGCAAGCGTTTTCAGCCATACCTTTGCGGTTTCATTTTTCCTGCAAAGCACGGCAAAATCCGAGTAGCGGTACTTTCTTTTGGTGTTGGTTTTGCGGTCTATGCACTCCTCTTGTTCCATCATCCGCCGTATATACTGCGCGGCGATAACTGCCTCGGTTTCGGAATCGCTTTGTTTTTGTGCCCCGGGAAGCTTTTTTGCGCCCCCCGAAAGCACGTGAAGCTCAACGCTTCCGCCCATATCCTCACGACCCTTTACGAGCCTTGCGTGCTCGTCGTAATCCACATCGCCCGTTTCGCTGTGCATTATAGAGGAGAATACGGTGTTTACAGCCTCTATAACGGCGCTCGAGCTTCTGAAGTTGGCGTTAAGGTCTATGCGCTTGCCGCCGTTTCCCGAGCCGTAGCGGTCGAATTTATCCAAAAACAGTTTTGGATCGGCAAGCCTGAACCGGTATATGGACTGCTTCACATCGCCGACCATAAAAAGGTTATCCTCACGCTTTATGCGCTCGATTATCCTCTCCTGCATAAGGTTGGAATCCTGGTATTCGTCAACGAAGATATACTTCAATTTGTCCCTGTAATATTCGCAGACCGACTCATCCTCAAGCACCCTAAGCATACCGTGCTCCAAGTCGCTGTAATCCAAAACGCCCTCTTTTTCCTTCTTTTCGGTATAAAGCGCATCGTAGCCGCACATGAATCCGAACAGCCAATGCACCGTGGGCGCCATCTCACGGCATGTATCCGCCTCGTCGAAAACGGTGCCGCAGAATATCAGTTTGTAATCGTCACGGAGCTTTTTCGCCCTCTCCCATGCGGTCTTGAGGCGTATTTTTTCCGCCTCGGGCGTGCCTCTTTTCCAGTCTCTGAGATCGTCGAACTCAAATTCGCAAAACGCCTTGGTGAACGCATCATATCTCCGTATTGCACAAAGTTCCTCCAAACGCTGCGCCGTCGAATATGCCTTTGCAAAAATGCGGCTTTGGTCGGGCGAAAGCGCATTTGCTGCCGCCGTAATATCCCTCATCGCCGCCGCTGTCTCCTCCTTGGCGTGTGCAAGCAAAGCCTGTACCGCCGCCGAATTTTCAAGCGCCTCGCCATCCTTGTCATATTCGTCAACGGAGCTTTTCAGCCATTCAAAATATTCTGGTCTCGAGCGCATAAAGCCGTAAAGCCGCTTTACGATATTCCGAAAAGTGTCTTCATCGCCCAACGCCTCGACAAAGCGGAACGTTTCCTCATTTGATTCGGTATATGCCCTTTCAAGTGCTTCCTCAAAGCTCTCCCTGTGCAGAGCGGCCGTTTCCGACTCGTCGGCAATTCGGAAATTCGGGTCAATACCCGCCTCGCAAAAGCGAATTGTCAGCACCTTGTTCAAAAATGCGTGAAGCGTGGAGATGTTTGCCGTCCTCGAAAGCGATGCCTGCTGTCTCAGTCTGTTCTTCAATGCGGTATCATCCGTTTCCTCCGCCGCAGACATAAGGCGTGCCTCGATGCGCTTTTTCATCACCTCGGCCGCCGCCTTTGTAAACGTTACTACCAAAAACTCGCATATATCCGTGCCTTCGCAGATGAGCTTGACTATCCTTTCGGTCAAAACGGCGGTCTTTCCCGAGCCCGCCGCAGCCGATACCAGCAGATTTCCTCTGTCGCCTATCGCCCTCTCCTGTTCGTTCGTCCACTTCATATCCTTCTCCGCAAAAATACATTTTCTTTTTATATAGTATCATATTTTTGCAATTAACAAAACAGGCTTTGCGGCACTTTGTTATTTTGTCTCATTTTTTGACAAAATTTTAAAACCTGTCTTGCCTTTTGCCTGCTAAAGGTATAACATAGAAATGACCATTATTCTGTTATCTGTTGTGCTTAGGTCGAAAAACAGTCTTACACCAAAAAACATACATTCTGTCATCATACACGGTTATCGGGAGGATCACCATGGAAAAAAACAATGCTTCAGCGGCAAAAAAGCGCATGCTCAGCCTTTACATTCTTGAAGCGCTCAGAACTCACTCCGACAAGGAACACCGCCTTACACGGCAGCGCATTATCGACATCATAAAGGCCAACCACGGCATCGAATTTGAACGCAAGGCCGTTTCAAACAACATTCTCGACCTTATAGAGCTCGGCTATAACATCGACGACGATAAAAGCAGGGGCTGTTATCTTGACGAGCATGATTTTGACGACAGCGAGCTGCGCCTGCTTATCGACAGCCTTATTTTCTATAAAAATATCCCCTCGTCTCAATGTACGGCGCTCATAAACAAGCTTAAAAAGCTTTCAAGCTCGCATTTTTCCGCAAGAATAGGGCATATCCGGAGCTTGAGCGACAACCGGCCGCAGAACAAGCAGCTTTTTTACACAATAGAAATTCTCGACGAGGCACTCAGCAAGGGCCGGCAGGTGGCGTTCGTCTATAACTCGTTCGGACCGGACAAAAAGCTGCATCCGAGAAGGAGCGAAAAATACGTTGTAAACCCGTATCAGATCGTAGCAACAAACGGCAGATACTATCTGATATGCAACTACGATAAATACGACAGCATCGCAAACTACCGTATCGACAGGATAACCGACATCGAGCTTCTCGAAACCCGGGCAAAGCCCTTATCCGAGCTTGAAGGATACTCAGGCGGTCTCGATCTCCCCAAGCACATGGCGGAGCACATCTATATGTTCTCCGGCGAGGCGATAGACGTTGTGTTCAGGGTTGACTCAAAAAGGGTGGGCGACGTTATCGACTGGTTCGGAAAAAATGCACAGTTTTCAAATATTACTGACACCACCTGCGACGTCAGCGTAAGGGTAAACGAGGAAGCCATGCTGTACTGGTCGCTGCAGTACGGCAGCTATATGGAGGTGCTCTCCCCCAACTCTCTGCGCAAGCGTGTGCGTGAGGCCGCCCTCAACATAGCAAAAAAATACGAGTGACATTAACAATAAATACTATAGGAAAACGAGGCGGTTTTTGAACTCCGCCCCGTTTCTTTTTATTTACTCATTGTTCGCCTTTTTGGGAAGAAAAAGCAGCAGCGCTGTTGCGGCAAGCAGCACCGCCGTAACCGCAAGACCGCCCTCCAAGCCGAAGCTTCCGCCGTTTATAAGCGACTTTTCCGTTGTTTTGGCCACAAGCACCGAGGTTTGCGATTCTATGCCGCTGACCTGCACGCCGAAGATATGCCCCTGGAAAAAGTTCCATGACGCATGCGCTCCGGCAGCACCCCAAATATTATCCGTCCGAAGCACAAGCAGAGCAAAAAACACGCCCGACAGCAGAAGGTTGATGAATGCAAGCGGCGTCATTCCCGGATTTCCAAGATGCAGTGCGGCAAATATCAGCGAACTTACGCCCAGCGAGATTGCGGCCGCATTTTTGCGGTTGAGCGAGCAGGCAAACGATGGCAGAAGATAGCTCCTAAGCATTACCTCCTCACTCATCCCTTGCACGATATAGCCCACGAAAAACAGCGCAATCATTACGGCGGTTTCGGTCGAAAACGCTGACACCGACAGCTTCGTACCGCCAAATGCCACGGATATACCGAGCGCCGCCGCTATCATCACCGCACCCGTGAGGTAGCCCAAAGCATATTTTTTAAGCCAGCCCTCCCGTACGAAACCCATCGAACGAAGCGAACGCCTCTCTTTTTTCAGACAATAGAACATCACAGCGGCGATGTCTATCCCCTTCAAAAAGAGCATCAGCAGGGTTATCCACGGCGGCAGATTGTTCATAACGGCAGACGCATCAAAATTATACACGCCGTTGGATAGCACAATCTCCCTGACAGCCCAAGCGATCACGGCGGGAACGAGCAATACGGATTGTATCGTCATGCCTATTCCGAACACGAGGAAAAACAGACCTATCTGCTTGAACGGCTCTTTGCTGTTTGCCTCGCACCGTGCCTCACGGAGCATTGCGCTTTTGTTTATGTCGAGCATATATTCTCCACTAAATTCAGTTTGATCAGAAGGCAAAGTTTCCGTTCACAAACACGGGTATTTTCTCCCCGTCATGCGTTATGCCCACGATATTCAGGTCGGCCGTGCCTATCATAAAGTCCACGTGGGTTTTTGAAATGTTCAGTCCGTGCGCCTTTTGTTCCTCGGGCGTCATTTCGTCGCTGCCCTTGACCATGGGATATGCCTCGCCGAACGCAAAGTGACACGCTGCGTTTTCGTCAAACAGGGTGCTGTAAAACAGCGTTTTGGAATTTTGTATCGGTGAATCGTACGGCACGAGCGCAACCTCTCCGAGGTATGATGCTCCCTCGTCGATGGAGATTGCGTTTTTGAGTATCTCCTCGCCCTTTTCCGCATGAACCTCCACGATCTTTCCGTCCTTTAATATCATATAGAAGTTGTCGATTATGTTTCCGTCCTTGACAAGGGGCATGGACGCCACTATCTTACCGTTTACGCCGTCGAACTTCGGCGCCGAGAATATCTCCTCGGTAGGCATGTTTGCAACAAATTCTATGCCGCCCTTTGAAATCTCCGAACCGGCCGCCCAAAAGTGATTTTCGGGAAGCTCCACCATGAGATCCGTGCCGAGCGAGTTTGTATAATGCAGATACTTGAAGTTATACTCCGTCAGCTTATCCCTGTAGTACGAAAGCCTTTTTATATGCTCATGCCAAAGCTGTACGGGGTCGGTTTCGTCCTCGACTCTGACCGCCGCAAAGATCTTCTCCCACAGCTTTTCCATGGCCTCCTGTTCCGTCTTTGCATCGGGAAAAACCCTTTTCGCCCACGACGGGATCGGCACGGAGGCGATGCACCAGGGTGTTCCGTTGTTCGTGACGGCGTTTCTGTACTCAGAAAGCGCCGCACCGCTTGCGATGGAGGCGCGCCTCAGCCTGTCCGGATCCACGCCCTTGAGGTTCTCGGGATCGGATGCGCTTATCCTCAAAAATCCCGCGCCCTGACGGGCATAGCCGTTGTAGAAGTTCTTTCGCCATTCGGGTACTTCGTCAAACACCTCGTCTGCTGCATGAAGATACTTCTGCCTCGCCAGATAATCGTCGCCCCAGTCCATTATGACCTCACGGCAGCCCACGGCGTATGCCGCAGAGGCGCACATACGTGCAAACGCCGCACACTCGACGGGCGCAGCGATTATGACGGTTTGTCCCTTTTGCACATTAAGTCCGACTTCTACCAAAAGTCGTGCGTACTTTTCAAGTTTGTTCATCCTTTGCATAGCTCCTTTGCATTTGTTATATAATATTTTCTCAAAACGGCGCCGCTTTGTCAATCATAATGCCGCACTTTTGTATTTCCGGTGTGTCGCTTCTCCGCCGCGTATATGTCTCTCCGCCTTGTTCTTGTCCAGCACCGCCTGCACTCTGGCATACAATGCGGGGTTTATGTGCCTCAGCCTGTGCGTTATGTCCTTATGTACGGTGGATTTGCTTACCGCAAAAAGCTTTGCGGCGTTTCGCACCGTCTGACCGCTTTCGGCGATATAGCTGCCTATGCGTTCCGCCCTTTCGTCTATATAGCTATACATGAATACTTCCCCCTTCGATTACGCTATCTAATGTTATGTGGCGTGTACATTCGTTATGAATGGGACCTGCTCCGGCGCCTTGGCAAATTTCGTTTGAAAATATCCAAATTACGGTCATCTAAATTATTGACTTATTCAAAAACACCCTATATAATAAGGCTTGTGCTTTCGTAGATACGAAGTAATGGTCCTTGATGTTACATCAGAGGGGAGGGATATTGATGGAAATTCGTGTTGGCGAAAATGAATCCTTGGAGAGTGCTCTTAAGAGATTTAAGCGTAAATGCGCCCGTTCCGGCGTCTTGGCGGAGGTCAGGAGACGTGAGCATTATGAAAAGCCCAGTGTAAAGCGCAAGAAGAAGGCCGAAGCGGCAAGAAAGCGTAAATAATCGACTATCGCAATGTTTTCGGGAACTCGTTTGATCACTTCCCGATGCGATGCTAATGTTTGACCATTATGTATCCACAGGCTATATAAAAATCAAGGGTGCGGCAAAAACCGCATCCTTTTTTATGCCCAAAATCGCCTCGAATTGCCCGTTTTTTTCCAAAGCAAACGTATATTAGCCTATATATCGGGAATAATCCTATATCATAGGATACCGGAGGAAATATATGGGTATTTTTTCGACATTGTTTACAAAAAAGGGCTTGGCAATAGATCTCGGGACGGTCAATACGGTAATTGCAAAACAGGACGTGGGTATCGTGCTGAAAGAGCCGAGCATAGTCGCCGTTTCTACAGGACCCGAGAGGACCTTGCTTGCGTTCGGCAGCGGCATTCCCCTTTCGAACGCTCCGCTTTGCATGAAAATCGTTTCTCCGATGAAGGATGGCGGAGTATGCGACGCCCCCCTCGCCGGACAAATGCTGACAGGATTCATTCACAAGGCGCTCGGACGCCGTCCCAGTATGCTCGGAATAAATGCCGTGATATGCGTTCCCGGCTGTACCACCGAGATAGAACGAACGGCAATAATCGCTGCGGCAAGAAGCGCGGGAGTGCGCCGTGCGTTGATACTCGACGAGGCGCTTGCCGCCGCCGTCGGCGCAAATATGCCCGTTTCCGAATGCAGGGGCTCCATGGTGGTCGATATAGGCGGCGGAACCACCGATGCGGCTGTTGTTTCCTTAAACGGTATTGCCGCCTCAACGTCCATAAGGACGGGCGGCACGCATATAAACGAGGCGATTATACTGCGGATAAAAAACCGTTTCGGAATATCTATAGGCGAAAAGACCGCCGAGGAATTAAAGCAGGAGATCGGTCTCAAGCCCGACGCCGACGCCTCTGTATATGTTCGGGGAAGGCGAATGAGCACGGGGCTTCCCGACGGTATAGAAATACCCTGCTCCGAAGTTGCGGCGGCAATAGGCGAGCCTCTTTGCAAAATCGTCGATGCGGTATTGGAGACGCTTGCAAAAACTCCGCCCGAGCTGTCCGGCGACATAATCGACACGGGTATAATGCTCACCGGCGGCGGGGCTTTGCTAAAGGGGCTTGACGAGAGGATAAGACTCGCAACGGGCATAGATACTTATGTTGCCGATTCGTGCATGGACTGCGTGGTTTTGGGTGCGCTCAGAATGCTCGAATATCCCATGAAAAGCCTCTATGCCGCCGCAGACGAACACCCCTTGTCGGACAGCTTCAAGTATGCCTCTGTTGAATGAGGGAAATAAAATCAGGCTCCGTTTTACGGAGCCTTCGGCTTTGCAGGGTTCTTTTTACAGTCTCTCTCCGAGGAAGCCCATCGCAAGGTTAAAAAACACGAGCATGGAGCAGGCGTCGGTGAGCGTGGTTATCATCGGCGACGCCATTATCGCCGGGTCAAGCTTCAGCTTTTTTGCCAATATCGGAAGCACGCAGCCGAGCGACTTTGAAACGCATACCGTTATCATAAGCGTAAGGCTGACCACCGTCGCCACGCCTATATCGGCGTACTGTATGTATATTCGGGCAAAATTCACGGCACAAAGCACCACGCCGCAGAGAAGTGCGACACGCACCTCTTTAAACCAGACCCTGATAAAGTCCGAAGTCTTTATTTCGTCAAGCGCAAGTCCTCTTATTATCATCGTGCTCGTCTGCGAACCGCAGTTTCCTCCCGTACCCATCAGCATGGGTATGAACGACACAAGAAGCGGAAGTCCGGCTATCGCCGCCTCGAAGCCCTCGAGCATCGCACCTATCGCCATTGCGGAAACCATCAGCACGAGCAGCCAAATTATCCTGTTTTTTGCAAGCTTGAACACCGATGTTTTAAGATAGCTTTCTTCGCTCGGAGCCATACCTGCCATCTTTTCAAAGTCCTCGGTATTCTCCTCCTGTATTACGTCCACTGCGTCGTCAATGGTTACTATGCCTACCATCCTTGTTTCGTTATCAACAACGGGGAGCGAAAGCATGTCGTACTTTGAAAACAGCTTTGCAACCTCTTCCTTGTCGTCCATAGTCTTGGCAAAGATGACATTTTCATCCATTATATCGTCTATAACCGTGCCCATGTCGGAAAGGAGCATATCACGCACGGATACCGTTCCTATCAGATGCCTCAGTGCATCGGTGACATAGCAGGTGTAGATCGTTTCCATATCCGCACCCACACTTCTGATGGTGTCGAACGCCTGTGCGACCGTTTTTCCGCATTTGAGGCTGATATATTCGTTTGTCATTATGCTTCCGGCGGAATCGTCGGGATACTTGAGGTATTGGTTTATGAGCCTTCTGTTTTCCGCACCGGCATTTTTCAGCACACGCTTAACTACGCTTGCCGGCATTTCCTCAATCATATCAACGCAGTCGTCAAGATACAGGTCATCGATTATGTGCTTTAGCTCCGTATCCGTAAGCGCCTCGATTATCACCTGCTGAACGGATGAATCCAAATAGGCAAAGACTTCCGCCGCCGCATCCTTGGTCAGAAGCCGGAACAGCTTCAGCATTATGCTCTCCCTTTCGGCAGAGTCGTCGCAGTCCTCGTAAATTTCCTCGAAAAGCTCCGCAAGGTCAACTTCGTTCATTTCGATCGCAGCATTTTTGACCGCAATGTATTCCCTTGCGTTCAGAAGTTCAATAATCGTATCCTTTTGCATTTTACACCTCCGCTGTCGATACGGCGAAGGCAAACGGGAATAAACCTGAATCAGATATGCCTTGCCGTAAACTCCAGTATTTTTTCAGTACATGGCCCTGCGTCCATAATTAGTTTTCCTCTGTCCGTATTTTGGCGGCTATAACCCACCTATTTTAATTTTAGTCGTTTTTTGTTCCCATTGCAACACCTTTTGGAAACACAGTCTGTCCTAATTATAAACAATAGATAAGATATTATTTAAATATACGGTTTTTTATGTTTTTTTATGATAGAATATGTCAGATGGTAAAGTTACCAATCAATATTTTCAAAAGAGGAGTACTTTTACGATGTCAAAGGTTAAAAAGCCCAAGGAGTTTTTCGGGCAAGATACCCGCATAGCGCCGCTTGGCGTAATTGCCGCACCGGGAGCAATCGAGCTGAGCAGCAAGGTTGATGCACACCTTGCAAGATGGGCCAGCGAAGCCGGCTGTGAGCAGCCAAACGGCACGTTCATCTACGAAAGCCAATGCCCCAGATTTCAGTCCGGCGACGCCAAGGGACTGATCAAATCCTCCATAAGGGGACTCGACCTTTACATCATCGTTGATATTGGAAACTACAGCTGTGAATATCAAATGTTCGGGCACACCAACCATATGTCGCCCGATGACCACTACCAGGATCTGAAGCGTCTTATCGAAGCGATCGCAGGAAAAGCCTACCGCATCAACGTCATAATGCCTATGCTTTACGGCAGCAGGCAGCATCGCCGCAAATTCCAGGAAAGCCTCGACTGCGCTCTGGCTCTGCAGGAGCTTCAGCGCATGGGCGTGCAGAACATTATCACCTTCGATGCTCATGACCCCCGTATGCAAAACGCCGTACCGCTTATGGGTTTTGACAACGTAATGCCCACCTATCAGGTAATTAAGGCGCTCTACAACACTGTGCCGAACTTCAACCCCGACGTTGACCATTTCATGGTGATCAGCCCCGACGAAGGCGCTATGGACAGGAATATGTACTATTCAAGCGTTCTCGGCGTAAATCTCGGCATGTATTACAAGAGAAGGGATTACAGCCGCATTGTAAACGGCCGCAACCCCATAGTCGCCCACGAGTATCTCGGCGAAAACGTCGAGGGCAAGGACGTATTCGTTGCCGATGACTTCATCTCCAGCGGCGAATCCATGCTCGAGGTCGCTTATGACCTCAAGCAGCGCAAGGCGGGACGTATATTTACATACGCAACCTACACCATCTTCACCAACGGTCTCGAAAGATTTGACAAGGCGTACGAAGAAGGCGTAATCGACGGCGTATTCGGCTCCAACCTCACCTATCTGCATCCCGATCTCAAGAAGCGTGAGTGGTTCCATGAGGTGGATGTTTCCAAATACATCGCCTGCTTCATCGCCGCACTCAACCACAATATGCCCATCGGCGATATCATCGACCCGCACGAGAAGATACAGGAGCTTCTCAAAAGGCACAGCACCAACTGATATGCCATAAAAACGAAAGGCTGCTTCGGAGTTCACCTCTGCGGCAGCCTGTTTTTATCATATTTTAATCATGTAATCCTCAAAAATCTCCAAAAGCGCATCCGCCTCCTTCGGCGCATATCTCGGTGAAACGGCGACCGACATAAAATCATACGGCAAAAACGCATCGAAGCGCTCCCAATCGTCATATACCTCAAAATCCACACGGGGCTCTTTGCCGTTGAACTTCTCCATTATCGCCGAAACGCCAGACCTTAAAAGCAGGGACGAATATCTTCCGTTTTCATCCCTTTGGGCAATCTGCTGCGGAATATCGGGTCTTGACCTTTTATTTCGCACATTCTCAAGCCGTGCTATCCACCTGAACGCAAGCGCGAACAGCAGATAATTTGCCTCGTCAAGCTGAACGCAATCGTAATATCTCTGAAGCTCCGCACGCTTTTCGGGATGCACCGACAGCACATTTTCGAGCACGAATCTCGGTCCGGGCTTCCCTATCCCGAGATCGCTGTGGGCGTCGATATGCGTAACATCAAACGGTTTTCCCAGCCTTCCGTCCTTTATCAGCTCATCCCAAAGCCCGAGCGCGCCGTCATGCGTTTGGAAAATGCGACCGGGTATGGGGTGTGCTTTTGAAAGACCGCAGTTATTCTCGAGGAAGTTTATCACTTCCTCCCCGCTCCACGGCTCATGCCCCTCAAGGGGCGGACGCTCGCCCTCTTTGGCAAGCATACAGCAATCCGCAAGAAAAAAGTCCAGATCTATATCCAGCACCCTTTGACGCCTCAGGCTGCCGAGCCTGCCGTACTCCGCCACCCTGTACGCAGGGGCATACGCCAATCTGTACTCATCGCTGTGGCTCACCGCCGGATAGCCTGCATCGGCATATTCTTTGAGGTATGAATCAAGCTCCTCGGCGGAAAAGGCAAATACGCCCTCCCGTGCGAGCGTTTTTAGTACCTCCAGCTTGTCAAGCAGCCCCGAAATATTTCCCGAGCGCAAATTTGCGGATTCGACAAACGCCGTATTCACCTGCGGCAGATCGCTTTCATTCACCGCCGCAAGGTTTATTCTGACCGTGCCGTCGCCGATATACTCAAAAAGCGGCACGCCTTCCCGTTTTTCCAGGGAGGAATATTCCCTTTCGAGGCGTTCCATACTCCTGCGTTCGTCTCCGACAAAATGCCCGCCGCCAAACTCACTTTGGTACAGCAGCTTTACCGCATCCCGTGGGCGCATCGCCGCATAGCGTTCGGCATGGCGGCGCAAAACCCGTTCCGTTTCATTTCCGTTTTCCATCATTGTGTTCTCCGATGGGAATGGCGCTCCCCACGTGCATAGGATCATTGATCCTCCTCAAACGGCTTGAAGCCCAATCCGTATGCCTCGTCCACGGTGGAGAATGTCACCATGGCATTTGCGTCGATGCTATATACGATGGAGCGCATGTGGGTTATCTCCCGCTTGGAGCAAAAGCACATAACTACAATGCGCTCCTTGCCCGTATAAGCGCCCGTCGCCTTGAAAAGGGTAACTCCCCTGCCGACCTCGTTCGATATGCGCTGTGCTATCTTCTCCGACTCGTCGCTTATGACGAGCAGCATCTTCCTTGCCCCCGAGCCATACATCAGCTTATCTATTACAAGCGTTGACGCCACCGTCATCAAAACGCCGTACAAAACCGCATTGATATTGCCGAAGACGAAGCCTCCGGCGACGATTACAGCCCCGTCAATCGCAAGCGTTATCGTGCCTATCGACATGTGCGGGATGCGCTTTCTTACGCTCATTATCAAAAAATCCGTTCCACCGGTAGATGAGCCGCTGAGGTATATTATGGCAAGCCCCGCACCGGACAGTATGCCGCCAAACAGCGCCGCAAGCAGCGGATTATCCTGATAATACGGGAACATGGGCACAACGATATCCAAAAACAGCGCACCGATCACCATGCTTCTGAGCGATCTGAGTAAAAAGCCCTTGCCCAAGACCTTATAGCACAGTATTATGACCGGAACGTTAATTAGCAGCGTCATAAGTCCTATCGGTATGAACGGAAAGAAATGATTTATGATCATCGCAATTCCGGTTATTCCGCCCGGCGCAAAGTCGGCGTGTGCGGCAAACGTATATACGCCTATTGCGTACAGTATGCCTCCCAGCGCATCATGGACCGTATCGACAGCCAGTTTTTTAACGTTGATTCCGAGTCCCTTTCTTTTTTTCTTTTCCATTTTCACACCTTCAATCTTCCGTCGCTATTTTTAAAAAGGCGACCGCAGACCAGTGCCTCAGCCGCCAACTCTGTTTTGAATCAAGCTTCAATGCCGCGTTTCGGAGCATTTAAATTTGAGCCATACATCTGTGACAATGCAAATAAACCGTGACTCTATCGGCAAAAAATGCGGTGCTTGCAAGGTTTTCGGGATAAAAAGACCTTGCGGCTCGTACCTCTCAATGCCAATTCCTCTATTGCGGTTAAATTTGGATTTTGCCCCTTATCACAGAACAATCAACCTTGTGAAGCTGATTTTACCACAGTCAAAACGCTTTTTCAACAAGTTTCTGCGCTTAACCCCCATCGGTGCATGGCAACGGACGTATGGATATTAAGCGTTAATGAGGCAGTTTCTATCCTCACCCCTCCGGCAGCGGGGTTTATTTACATATCCCGACCATTCTTAATAAACCGATCGCTGCAGCACCTGCGACAAACAAAATTATCGCTTTAATAAACGCCGTTCCTTTGGTCGAAAAAGCCAAGACAAGACCACCGGCAAGCACGGCAACGACAACGAGCATAACGACCACCCGTACGCCGATGAAGCTTGTATCGGCATCGTCTTCCCTTTCATGAGCTTCCGTTACGTTCTGAGGCGTCTTTTTACACGGGTTCAGCGGAATTGTTGAACCGCCTTTCGGTCGGATATCACGCTTTGCTGCGTTTCGTTTCATTTCTTCGATATGAGCATCACGAAACGCTGTTTCAAAAGCATCCAGCTTTCCGTCCTTATTTTTGTCGAACATATTGTCGTGAAATGTGGGGAATGGGTTTTTCCAGCTGCTGTTTTTCATTGCACTCTCCTTCGCTCTTCGTCTATGTTCCCTCACCGCTATTATATAGCAATACAGGTGATTAAAGTCAACCAAAAACGCATATCGGGGGACAGTTTGCATTTGCAGACCGTCCCGCTTTACTATACATCCCAATATGTTCCGCTCTCACTCCGCCCTATTCAAAATATCCCGGTAGTCAATCCTGATAAGCGGTTCATTGCCGATTTTGTCTGCTGCTTGATATGCGGCGTGTCCGACAAATCCCACATAGTTGATTGTCATATCATCGTTAATGGCAAAAATGCAGTCTGCTTCTCTTTGCGTCGGCTTTACACCGTCACGGAACAAGAAGCCTTCATTCTCCGCATCCTGCAAAAACCTTCTGCCGATGTCCTCGTCCGCAAGATAAATATAGATCCTGCCGACGTGCGAGGATAACAAGGATTTGATACTCACCATATACACCCCCTTTACTTATCATTCCATAAAGGGAGCGCAGGAATAGCAAAAAATCACACCCATCGTTGCCGGTGGATGTGGTTACAGCATAATTTTACTCACACCATCGGTCTGACTTTGGCACCTTGTTTCAAAACAGGTTGCCGGATGGTCACAGGGTCAGTCCCTCGCATCACTCTTTATGGTTATATATATTTTAATCTTTCGTTTGCTGTTTGTCAACAGTCTGCGGCGCAGCTTTCGCTGCGCCATTTACTGCTCAAGAGATCACAGAAGCAGATTCTGCTCCGTATCGGGATCGAAAAAGTGCATAACCTTGCTCTCGCAGGTAACATGCAGGGTACTGCCGAAAGCCATGGCCTTTCTCTGCTCGTCTTCCAGAGTGACGGTGGGGATGCGGACAATCAGTTTGTCGCCGCCGTTTTCCGCTTCCACGTGCAGGTGCAGCTCACTGCCCATCATCTCGTTTACACGGATGGTCGTGGCGATTGCATTAGCAGCACCGGCCTCAGCCATCGTCATATGCTCGGGACGGACGCCCAGTATTATATCCCGAGAGCCGATGCCCTTCTGCCTGAGCAGTTCTCAAACAGATTCAGTACTACCTTCGAGGCCGTGGGCGCCCAAACCTTAAATGCAGTCTGATCACCCTTGATAACGGCGCCGAGGTCGCTGCCGTCGTAGTGATAATTCTCCGCAAAATACTCTGTATCGAATATTTCGGTCGGTATTACGCTCTTTTCCCCGTAGCCTTCGATCTCGATGCGATAGTTTCCGGAAAGATCCAAAGACTCCTCCAGCTCAATGTCGCCATAGGCGGCCTCTTTACCCAGCGATGACAAACCAACGACCTTCAACTGACGGTCGCCCTCGTATATCCTGATCCGGTCAAGGGAGTCTATGGTCGTCCTTGGGGTGATATGATACCGTATCTCTTTCTCGCCGATTATTCCGGCCAGCGTAAGCTTCTTTGCTGTTTCCAAAGTTTTTCCTCCGTCATTGCTGAGGTATTGCATCGGATCGCCGCTTTTTAAGTAAATATACGTCTGTTTTCCTTCAATGGCAGCAAAGCGATCCTGTTCATAGTCCTTGGTGGCGCTGCCCCATGAGTCTCCACCGGGTTCGGAGCAGTCCCTGCGGACAATAAAGCCGATCTCATCAATCCCCTCCGGTACATTGACGACCACCTTTGCGCCATAATCACATTCATGGAACAGATAGCCCTGTCCGGCCTTATCTCCCCACCAGATCCACATATCGCACTTTTCGTAGGTGCCGGGATAGGACCAGTAGAACGTCACCTGATTGTAACCGTCCTGCAGCGGCTCCGTATATTCGTCCGACACATTCGGATCGGACGATGCCACGGGATCACTCGGCGCAGTCGGTACAGCCGGCTGCTGCGGCTGCGTGGGTGTGCAAGCGGATAACGCAGCCGATGTCAAAATCGCAAGCAGCAGCAATATGCTGAAATAGCGGTAATATCTTTTCATTGTCGCTTTCCTCTCTCCTTATTTGGCTCTCTTTGTCTTCGTTACCAAAGTAAAGATCTTTTCACGCAAAGCGGTGGTGTTGTAGTCAGGGCTGATACGCCACGTCCAGTTCCCCTGCGAAGTGGCGGGGATATTCATACGCCCTTGCTCGTTGGAAAGATTCAGGTAATCCTGCATCGGTACCATGGCAAGATTGGCAATGCTGTTCATGGCGAAGGCGATCAGATCATAGGTGCGGTGGCGTGACGGGTCACGGGGACATTCATGTCTGAAACGCTTCAACGCATCTCCGTCCAAATTCTCCAGCCATGTGCGGGTACAGTCTGAATCGTGAGAGGCGGAATATACCACACAGTTTTCACTTTCGTACATACGGGGCAGATTTTCGCTGTCCTCGTCATAGAACGCAAAATGCAGCATTTTCATGCCGGGGAAGCCGGTATCGCAAAGCAGGTCACGCACGTCCTGAGTAATAAAGCCCAGATCCTCGGCGATGATTTTCGCTTCAGGGTATCGTTTTCTAAGGGTACGGAACAGTTCCGTTCCGGGTGCGGGCTCCCATTTTCCGTTGCGTGCGGTGGTGTCGCCAAACGGAACGGTATAATATCCGGCAAAGCCTCTGAAATGGTCTATACGCACGATATCGTAAATACCGAATGCGCAGCGCACCCTTTCCATCCACCAGGAAAAGTCCTGCGAAAGCATCAGCTTCCAATTGTAGATCGGGTTGCCCCACAGCTGACCGTCGGGAGAAAAACCGTCCGGAGGGCAGCCGGCAACCACCGTGGGCAAATATTGCTCATCCAGCAAAAACTGCTCGGGTGCGGCCCAAACGTCCACGCTGTCATGAGCAACGTAGATCGGCATATCCCCAATGATACTGATCCCTTTCACATGTGCGTGCTCGACCACGGATTCCCATTGGCTGAAAAATTCATACTGACACCAGCGCCAAAAATCCATTTCCTTCTCAAACGCACCTGCAAGGAGCTTTGCCTGACGGTAATCACGGTGCTCCGGAGCCCAGTCGGTCCATTGACAGAAGCCGTAATGTACCTTAAGCGCCATAAACAGAGCATAGGCTTCCAGCCATCGGCTGTTTTTCTTCACAAAATCCCGATACTGCCTGTCCGGCACAAATCCGGCAAATGCCTGCCGCAGCACCTGATAGCGGTTTTGGAACAGCCAGCCGTAGTCCACACGTTCTCCCGGATGCTCCTGCTGCGCAAGCTCCTCTTTTGTCAGAAGTCCCTTGCCGGCAAGTATGTCCAGATCAATAAAATACGGATTGCCTGCGGCGGAAGCGGGTGACTGATATGGGCTGTCACCGTATGCAGTGGGATTCAGGGGCAGCACCTGCCAGCATTTCTGTGCGGTGGCATCGAGAAAATCAATAAAATCGTGGGCACCTTTACCGAATGTACCAATGCCGTATTTAGAGGGCAGGCTGCTTATCGGCATAAGGATACCTGCCTTATGCCTAAATCCAAAATTACGCATCTTTTCCACAAAATCGCTCCTTCTAAGGCTGTAATTGACCCTTCACGTCATTGAAAAGCAACTAAAATACCCCCTCCGCCAGCGGAGCGAGTCAGTTGCTTTTTTCGCTGTCCCGACTTTTAGGGCAGCTTGTTTTTGTTTTATCATTATAATGTAATACAAGTCGAATTGCAACAAGCAAGGCGGCAGCTATGCGCTTTTTACAAGCCGGCTTCAAGGGCGCAGCCCGAGCGATGGGCGGGGATTCCCCCTACAGCGAAGTGTAAGACAAGAATTTCGTACGGCATATATCCGGAGCATATAAAACAGTCCCCACCGATCGAACGGAGGGGACTGCGGTTGAAATTAAGTTTTGCTCCAGGCGGCGTTTGTTAACGCTGAATGGAATAGCTCTGATTCAAGCCGAATACTTGATTACTTGTTGCGGATCTTTGCCTG
>JAEDJH010000076.1 GCA_016296415.1 Clostridia bacterium
TTTAAGAAGCTATGCTCGGAACTTCTCGGAATTTCGCTCTATCTCGTCGATAACGTGCCTTACCGCCTTTTCCACGCTGCCCTCACGGAACGGATTGGAAAGATTTGCGACCTCAAGCAGTTCGAAATAGCCTTTGCTTCCCGCCGCACGGCACAGGCGGAGGTAATCCTCCCACGCACGGTCCTTGTCCTCCTTCATCCTGCCGTAAAGCTCGAAGGCGCATATCTGTGCAAGAGAATAGTCGATATAGTAGAAGGGATAGAGGAATATATGCTGTTTCTGCATCCAGAAGCCGCCGTTTTCAAGGAACTCGATTCCATCGTAGTCACGCCACGGCATATACTTTTTCTCTATCTCGCTCCATACCGCCCTGCGCTCCTTTGCGTCCATGGAGGGCTTTTCATACACCCTGTGCTGGAACTCGTCCACCGCAACGATGTACGGCACGGAGGAGAGTGCATCGACAACGTGGGCAAACTGCGCCTTTTTCGCATAGGCCTCACCGACAAAGTCCTTGAGCCACGGATAGGTAAAATGCTCCATCGTCATGGAATGTATCTCGTTTATCTCGCTGGTGGAGTGCATATTGGCGCTCAGCGTCTGGCATCTTGCGGCGACATAGCCCTGGAAGGCGTGTCCCGCTTCGTGCGTCAAAACTCCCACGTCGGCCATCGTGCCGTTAAAGTTGGAGAAGATGAACGGCGCTTTGTAGTCCGCAAGCTGTGTGCAGTAGCCGCCGAGATGCTTGCCGGCGTGCGTTTCAAGGTCGAGCAGTCCGTGCTTTACCATAAAGTCGAAAAACTCGCCCGTTTCGCCGCTAAGCTCGTGATACATCCTCGTCGCTATCGGCACGAGCACATCCTCGCCGCCGATGGGGTTGGCGTTTCCGTCGGGGAACACGAAGTTCTCGTCATAGTATTTCAGCTTGTCAACGCCTATGCGCCTCGCCTGTTCCCTCTTCATCCTGTCAACCGCAGGTACGATGACCTTAAGCACCTGCTCACGGAACTTTGCAACGTCGGCGGGCTTGTAATCGACACGACCCTTGTTCATGTATGCAAGCTCGGTATAGCCGCCCTTGAGCTTAAGCTTTTTCGCCATGCGCACACGGATCTTTATCAGCTTGTCGTATATCTCGTCCAATGCCGGTGCGACGCCCTCATAAAGCTTCGCCCACTCGATCATTGCCTGCCGTCTTATCTCCCTGTCGGGATTTTCCATATAGGCAAGCAGCTTGTAAAAGTTACATTCCTCGCCCATGAACGTGCATTTGCACTTTGCCGCCACCTTGGTGTATTCGTTTTTGAGCTTGGATTCCTCGATCATATCGAAGATTATTTTTATGCTCGAGGTTTTTTCTGCAAGCTCGGCGTTTACAAACATCTGCCTGCCAAATTCCCGTTCAAAATCGCCTCTGAACGGCGTTTTGAGCAGTGCCGAATACAGCTTTTTCTCCGCCGGCATGAGCATTGCAAGGGATTTTTGGTTGTACTGCGTTTCTTCGTCGTAGAATTTGTCGGTTTTGTCAAGGGTGTTCCTGATGTGTGCGATCACGTTCATCGTGAACGGAGCCTTTGTAAGCTGCTCCTGCTCCATGTAAACGGCTCTCGCCTCCTCATAGGTCTTTGCCGCCTTGAAGCGCTTGAGTATGCCGAGGAGCTGTTTTTTAAACTGCTTGTAGTCAACCCGCTTGTACTCAAGCTCGCTGAATTTCCAATCGTCGGAAGCCTGAACGCTCGTGGCGATGGTTTTGTTGCCTTCCATTTCGATACCTCCTGCAAATTTATGTATATATTTTATAGCAAAATTTGCCTTCGGGCAATACTCGAAACGGATTTTGACGGTTTTTATGAGCTACGGATGGAGCCAGAAGCTGTCCACCCTGCCGATAAGCCTTGCGTTGTTGTACGCCATCTGCAGCGTGAGGCAGGTATGCCCGAGATACTGCGTGTCGCTCTCGTTTTTGCTGACCACCATTGCAAGGTCCGGTATGTACTCGTCCAAAAGGCATATCGGGATAAGGAGCTGTATGCGTCCCTTGTAATATTGCGGAACCGCCGTGCGGTAGTTTTCGCTTATCATGTTTTTGGCACGCTTCACCGCACCGTCGAGCAGCGTGACCAGATTGGAGCTTTCCTGAAGCGGGAAGGGCAAACGGCGTAAATTGTCCATATCGTTGAGAATGTGCGAATACTGCGGAATTATGTCGCATTTCGGATCGAATACCATCGCTGCGGGATTGAAGAAATAGTCCGCACGGGGAGGAAATTCGTTTATCCCCATATTCATAAGCTGGTACGAGGTATAAAAGCCGTCCAGAAACCACTTTTGCCTGCCGTCGTTTCTGTTGAGGGTGAAAAGCAAATACACCTCCTCAAAAAACCCCGTGTAAAGGCCGGTGTTCATGAGGCAGTATTCGTCATAGATAAATATTTTATTTTCGTCGTACACCTTGATAAAGGTATTCTCGATGTAGCTTTTAAGTATAGAATTTCGTTCCTGACCAAAGCTCCATTGCTCGGGACACATTTTTGACAGAACCCCTATTCGACGATCATAGTCGGGGCTGTATGCAAATTCAAACAACATCATATAAAAACCCGCTTCCATATTAAAAATTGCTTCCTTGATACCACTATAACACTATTTTCGCACATTTTCAATACCCTGTAGCTAACTTGCAAAAATCGTGGTATAATACCAAATAAATTCATTCAGGAGCTTTTTATGAAACACGGCTATATCAAAATCGCATCGGCAACACCACACATAACCATTGCGGACGCGGCGGGCAACGCCGAACGCATAATCGAGCTTTTGCTCGAAGCCGACCGCAGCGGTGCAAGGCTCGTCGTTTTTCCCGAGCTTTGCATAACGGGCTGCACCGCCGGAGATCTGCTGCTGTCATACACGCTTATCGACGGCGCAAGGGCTGCGCTAAAAAAAATAGCCGACGCCACAAAACGGCTTTCGCTTATCGCCTTTGTGGGGCTTCCCATAGTACATGGCGGAAGGCTTTTCGACGCCGCCGCCGCAATATGCCGCGGGAAAATTTTGGGCATAGTGCCGAAAACCAACATCAAAAGCGGCTCGGAGCTTTGTCAGGCACGCCACTTCGCCTCCGCCGCCGACGTTTCCGACGACGAAACGACGGAGTTTTTCGGTGAAAAAATACCCTTCGGCTCAAAGCTGATATTCGCCATGGAGTCCATGCCCTGCTTTACCGTCGCCGCCGAGATAGGTGACGAGGGGCGCACCATACATGCTCCGTCGGACTCTCACTGCGCCGCAGGAGCCATGATCGTCGCCAACCCTGCCGCCTGCAGCGAAACCGCCGGCAGAGCCGAATACAGGCGCATGCTTGCCGCCGCACAGTCCTCAAGGGGGATATGCACCTATATCCGAAGCGAGGCGGGCGAGGGCGAATCCACCACCGACTCCGTGTTCTCGGGACATAACATAATCGCAGAGGGCGGAGAGATAATCGCCGAGAGCGAGCGCTTCACCACAGGGCTGACTTATGCCGTCACCGACGTGCTTCAAACGGCTCACGACCGCATGAAAGCCGATCTCGGCTCCCGCAGGGGCGGTTACAGGCGGATCTCCTTCGATATTCCGCTTTCGGACACAGAGCCGATAAAGCAATATTCTGCAAGTCCCTTTATCCCCGATGACGAAGCCGAGCGCAGGCGTATGTGCGAGGATATTCTTACCGTGCAGGCGCACGGACTTAAAAAGCGCATGGAGCATACGCACGCAAAAACGCTGATAATCGGCATATCCGGCGGTCTTGACTCGTGCCTTGCGCTGCTCGTCTGCGCCCGTGCCGCCGATCTTGCCGGTTGGGACAGAAAGCGCATCGCTGCCGTTACCATGCCCTGCTTCGGCACGACGGGCAGGACACGCTCCAATGCCAGGATACTCTGTGAGGAGCTTGGCACGGACTTCAGGTGCATAGATATTTCAAACAGCGTAAGGGCGCATCTTGAGGACATAAACCATCCTCTCGACGTATATGACGCCGCATACGAAAACGCACAGGCGAGGGAGCGCACGCAGGTGCTTATGGACCTTGCGAACATGGAAAACGGTCTCGTGATAGGCACGGGTGACCTTTCGGAGCTTGCGCTCGGGTGGGCGACCTATAACGGCGATCACATGTCAATGTACGGCGTGAACGGCTCAATACCAAAAACGCTCGTGCGCTGCGTGGTTGGTCATGCCGCAGAGACGGCAGGCACGGCTGCGCTTAAAAGCGTGCTTTTTGACATACTCGACACGCCCGTGAGTCCCGAGCTGCTCCCCACCGACGGCGAAAACCTCTCCCAGATAACCGAGGATCTTGTCGGCCCGTATGAGCTGCACGATTTCTTCCTGTACTATATGCTGCGCTTCGGCTTCACGCCCGACAAGCTTTTGCGCATGGCCTGCGCCGCCTTCGACGGGAAATATGAGAAGGCTGTCATAGAAAAATGGCTGGGTACGTTCACAAGGCGCTTTTTCTCGCAGCAGTTCAAGCGTTCCTGCCTGCCCGACGGCGTGAATGCTGCCGGAATAAGCCTTTCCCCGAGGGGTGACTGGCGTATGCCGAGCGACGCCTCCTCCGCACTTTGGCTGCAGCGGCTGTAAGGTGATATAACAAAAGACCGCCGGGGGAGTGTCCTTCGGCGG
>JAEDJH010000077.1 GCA_016296415.1 Clostridia bacterium
CGCAGCCGAAGGCTGCGGCCCCCATCCTTCGGATGCGCAGCCCCATCCTTCGGATAGGGCGGATCATTTTCCCGTGGCGGAAGGAGCCGCCAAAGGCACAGCCTCCGAAGAATGAAATTCCCCTTCCGAATATATTTTCAAAATCCCATTCCCAACCCCTTGCCCCCCTTGAACGCCGCCGATAAATGTTCTAAAATAGCATTGTCGCCGCATCGCCCGGCTTATTTTTCGACTTATTTTGTCGAAAAAGCACGGTGCGGACGGCAGAATATGCGGATATAAAGCAACGGAGGGAAATATGGACTTTACATTAAGCCCCGAACACCTTATGGCACGCAATCTGTTTTCGGAGTTCGCCGAGAACGAGATAAAGCCCTATGCCAAAGAGGTGGACGATACGGAGGAATTTCCGAGAATCAATGTTGAAAAGCTGCAGAAGTACGGCTTCATGGGCATACCGATACCCAAGGATTTAGGCGGACAGGGCTGTGATTCCCTCACCTATGTGCTTTGCGTAGAGGAGCTTTCAAAACGCTGCGCCACCACGGGCGTGATCGTCTCGGCGCATACGTCGCTCTGCTGTGACCCCATCTATAAATACGGCACACCCGAGCAGAAGGAAGCCTATCTCCGCCCCCTCGCATCGGGACAGAAGCTCGGCGCATTTGCGCTGACCGAGCCCAACGCAGGCACGGACGCATCGGGACAGCAGACCCGTGCGGTGCTCGACGGCGATTTTTACGTATTGAACGGAAGCAAAATATTCATCACCAACGGCAAAGAGGCGGATATTTACGTTGTTTTCGCAATGACCGACCCCTCAAAGGGAACCAGGGGCATTTCGGCGTTCATCGTGGAAAAGGATACCCTCGGCTTCACCTTCGGCACGAAGGAAAAGAAGCTCGGCATCCGCGGCTCCTCCACCTATGAGCTTATATTCAGGGATTGCCGCATACCCAGGCGCAACCTGCTCGGACAGGAGGGCAAGGGCTTCAGCATCGCAATGCAGACGCTCGACGGCGGAAGAATAGGCATTGCGGCGCAGGCACTCGGCATTGCGGAGGGCGCACTCGAAACCACCATCAATTACGTCAAGGAGCGCAAGCAGTTCGGAAAGCACATCTCCGACTTCCAGAACACGCAGTTCAGGATAGCGGACATGGCGGCAAGGGTAGAGGCGGCGAAGCTGCTCGTTTACAAGGCAGCCGTTGCAAAGGACACCCAGAAGCGCTACAGCGTCGAGGCGGCAATGGCGAAGCTTTACGCATCCGAGACCGCAATGGACGTTACCACCAAGTGCGTACAGCTCCACGGCGGCTACGGCTACACCCGTGAGTATCCCATCGAGCGCATGATGCGTGACGCAAAGATAACCGAGATATACGAGGGTACCTCCGAGGTACAGCGCATGGTCATCTCCGGCAGCCTTTTGAATTAAGGGGGAATAAAGAATATGTTGAATATAGTTGTTTGCATCAAGCAGGTGCCGGACACCAACGAGGTCAGGCTCGACCCCAAGACCGGTACGCTCATAAGGGAAGGCGTTCCTTCGATAATGAACCCCGACGACAAGGCGGGACTTGAAGCGGCGCTGAGGATAAAGGATCAGTTCGGCGCATGGGTAAGCGTCATTTCCATGGGTCCCATGCAGGCGGACGCGGTTTTGAGGGAAGCCCTTGCGATGGGCGCAGACGAGGCATATCTCGTGTCCGACCGTGCATTCGGCGGAGCAGATACCTGGGCAACGTCCTCCACGTTGGCGGGAGCGGTCAAAAAGCTCCGCTACGACATAGTTTTCACCGGCAGACAGGCGATCGACGGCGATACGGCGCAGGTGGGACCGCAGCTTGCGGAGCATCTGGGACTTCCGAACGTCAGCTACGCCGAGGAGATCCGTGTAGCCGGCAACTCGCTCATCGTCAAGCGTCAGTTTGAGGACAGCTATCAGGTAGTCAGGGTGAAAATGCCCTGCCTCATCACCGCATTGACGGAGCTCAACCGCCCCCGTTACATGACGCCCGGCGGAATTTTCGACGCCTACCGTGAGAAGAAGGTCAGCGTATGGACCCGTTCCGACATAGAGGTTGACGATTCCAACATCGGTCTCAAGGGCTCGCCCACCCGTGTTAAGGAGTCCTTCCCCAAGGCGCTCAAGTCGGTCGGTGAGGTCGTGCAGATGGATGCGGAAGCCTCCGCAGACTACATCGTTGAAAAGCTCGGCAAGCACTTTTTGATATAAACCGAGGGGGATACAAAAATGAAGGATTTTGCACAGTATAAAGGTGTTTACGTTTTCATACAGCAGGTAGAGGGAAAGATCGCCCCCGTTTCGTTCGAGCTTTTGGGCAAGGCGAAGCAGCTTGCGGCGGCGCTTGACGAGGAAGTCACCGCCGTGGTGATGGGCTGCGGCATAAAGGAGCTTGTCGGCGAGCTGGAGACCTACGGCGCAGACAGGATAATCCTCATCGACGATCCTGCGCTCCAAAGCTATACCACTGAACCCTACACGCACGGAATGTACAGCGTTATCAACGAGTTCAATCCCGAGATAGTGCTTTACGGCGCAACGACCATCGGCCGTGACCTCGCCCCCAGAGTATCCGCAAGGGTACACACGGGTCTTACCGCAGACTGCACAAAGCTTGAGATAGATGCGGATACCAGGCAGCTTATGATGACCCGTCCGGCGTTCGGCGGCAACCTCATGGCGACGATACTCTGCCCCGACTTCAGACCGCAGATGGCGACCGTTCGCCCCGGCGTTATGGAACGTGCGGAGGCCAACCCCGATAACAGGGCGGAGCTGATAGAGTACAACCCCGGCTTTGAAAGGAACGACAGATACGTCGAGATAATCGACGTTATCAAAAAGTCCTCCTGCAGCGCCGACATTTCCTCCGCCGAGATACTTGTGTCGGGCGGCAGAGGCGTCGGCAGCAAGGAGAATTTCAAGCTCATTTACGATCTGGCTGAGGCTCTCGGCGGATGCGTATCGGCAAGCCGTGCGGCAGTCGATGCGGGCTGGGTCGATAAGGAGCTGCAGGTCGGTCAGACGGGTAAGACCGTCCGTCCGAAGCTCTATATCGCCGTCGGCATAAGCGGCGCAATACAGCACGTTGCCGGCATGGAGGAGGCGGAGTTAATCATTGCCATCAACCGTGATGAAACCGCCCCGATATTCGGCGTTGCGGATTACGGCATCGTCGGTGACCTTAACAAGGTCGTGCCCATGCTTATAAAGAAGCTCAACGACAGGAAGTAAGCCTTTACGGGTCTGTCGAAACGGGCAGGGTATAAATAAAGCAGCATTAGCGGACGCCGTTCACAGGCGTCCCGCTTCGCATGAGGGGACGGCTGTAAAAGGCTTTTGCGCAGGACTTGTGCCGGTGCGCATCACTACCCCAAAAGGCTTCTTTGCGTATAGGGAGCTTCCGGCGAAGGCTGAGGGAAAACGGCGAATATAAAGGCGGCTTTTTCGTTTTAGCTGCCCGGGTGCCGTGTTCAAAGGGACCCCTCCGTCTGCCCTTCGGGCAGCCACCTCCCCTTGAACAGGGGAGGCCGCCTCCACTGAACAGCAATGGCTGCTGCCTGCGATCTTCTTGCATTTGCAACAACCCCGGCATGAGCCGGAAAATCGGTCTCAGGAACGATATATAAACCCCATGATCGGAGAAAAACATGGTCTATTCGGAAAAAATCAAAACAAGCGTAAGGGATATCGAGATGGGCGGCCGCATCGGCAACCGAGCTATATTGGAGTACCTTGAGAATGCGGCGAGCCGCCATGCCGACAGCCTCGGCTACGGCATAAATGCCATAAGGGAAACCCACGTGGGCTGGGTACTCGTCGATTGGAAGGTAAGGGTGCTCAAGCGCATGACCTACGGGCAGGAGCTGACCGTGAGAACGTGGTCGAGAAGCATCGTGCGCTATCTCGGACTGCGTGACTTTGAGATACTCGACGAAAGCGGCGAGGTCTGCGTTACAGCCTCGTCAAAGTGGCTGCTCATCGACACGGAGAAAAAGTCGGTGATGAAGGCGGACGACGCATTGCAGGAAAGGTTTGGCTCGGAGCCCGAAAGATGCGTTTTCCCCGGCGATAAGTTAGAAAAGCCCGCCGTGCTTGAGGAGCTTTTCGGTGACTCGTGCCTTTGCAGGCAATACACCGCACTGCGCCGTGACATGGACTTTATGGGGCATCTGCACAATACCTATTATCTGGACATAGCGCACGAGCTGCTTCCGGGCGAGGTGTATGAAAAGCGTCTGTTTGACAATACAAGGATAGTTTACAGCAAGGAGATAAAGCTTGGAGATACGGTAAACTGCAAATACGCCTGCGACGGCGGCAGGCATATAATACTCCTGCAAAGCACGGATGGCGAAACGAACCATGCGCTGATAGAGCTGTATTAAGAAAGAAAAAAGCTGTTTTGCTCAATGACGGGCATTGGAAAAGCACAAAACCCGACCCATGGCGACAACCGACGGTCGGGTTTTCTGTTTATATCGGCGTTACGGGGCGTCCCACTCAACGACGCCCGTCCGCAGAGCGAAAACAGGCGGCTTTTTCGTCGCAGCTGCCCGGGTGCTGTGTCCAAAGGGACCCCTCCGTCTGCCCT
>JAEDJH010000020.1 GCA_016296415.1 Clostridia bacterium
TGCACGGAACCAAAAAGGCTCCCTTTAAAGAATATAGGCTTTGATTTTCGGCTCACACTATCAGCATAGCGTCACCGATGCTGATACTATATAAAATTTACCGATTGGTAATGTTGCAAAAACCAATCGGTAAACCTCAAAACAAATCGCTATGCGTGCCTGTTCGAGCCAAAAACAATATCAATCGATCTCCGTCTGTTTGATATACGAGCAACCAATCCGGTTGAATGTGACATTCCCTATAGCCACCATAATCACCGGTCAATAAATGATCATGATATTTTGCTTCCAGCGTTTCTCCATTTGCAAGAGCGGTAATGACCTTTTTTATCTTATCAAGATCATACCCTCGTTTTTGCGCAAGTCTCAAATCTTTCTTGAATTGATTTGAAGGAACAATTTCATACTTCACCCAAAATGTCCTCCATCATACTGTCCACGTTGTCATATTTCTTATACTTTTCAGGGGAACAGAACATTTCCTGCGCTTCTTTCATTGCTTCAAGAGTAATCTTGTTAGGAGCTTCTCTGGTAATGGAAAACGGAATTCCACCTTCATAAAGCATTTGACGAAGAAAAATGTTTACGGCAGTAGAAAGGTCCATTCCGAGATCAGCAAGCATTGCCTGCGCTTTCGCTTTGGTTTCAGCGTCAATACTGATGTTCGTAGATACCTTAGGCATAATATCAACTCCTTTCGGTAACAGTATATCATATTATATTCGATTCATCAACATATTATGTTGTGATTTTTGCATAAATTGTGCATTTATGCGTATTTTATGTTAGTTTTCAATATATCAGCATAGCGTCACCGAACGAGAAGAACCTGTATCTTTCCTCTATGGCGGTTTGATATGCGGCGAGCATATTTTCACGCCCCGCAAGGGCGGAAATGAGCATCAGCAGGGTGGATTCAGGCAGATGGAAGTTGGTCACGAGCGCATCGACTGCCTTAAAGCGATAGCCCGGGGTGATGAAAATATCGGTTTCGCCCGTTCCCGGGTGAACCGTGCCGTCCGCATCCGCGACGCTTTCGAGCGTGCGGCAGGAGGTGGTGCCGACGGCGATTATGCGTCCGCCGTTCCGCCTTGCGGCATTTATGCGCTCGGCGGCTTCGGCGCTTACCTCGTAATGCTCCGAGTGCATGTGATGCTCCTCTACCGTGTCCACGCTCACGGGGCGGAACGTACCCAGTCCGACGTGAAGCAGAATATCCACCGTTTCCACGCCCTTTTTGTCAAGCTCGGCAAAAAGCTCGTCGGTGAAGTGCAGCCCTGCGGTCGGTGCAGCGGCGGAGCCCGTCTGTTTGGCATATACGGTCTGGTAGCGTCCCTTTTCGGCGGTGCGGCTCGTTATGTAGGGCGGAAGCGGCAGCTCGCCCGCACGGTCGAGTATCTCCTCGAATATGCCGTCGTATTCAAGCCGCACTATGCGCCCGCCGTCGTCCAGCACGGACTCGATAACGGCGTAAAGCTCATCGGTGACTTTGAACCTCAGTCCCGCCTTCGCACGCCGTCCGGGCTTGACAAGCGACTCCCAGCGATGCTCGTCGATGCGCTTGAGCAGCAAAAATTCCATCCTGCCGCCCGTTTCCTCACGTTCGCCGAATATGCGTGCGGGAATGACCTTCGTGGTGTTTCTTACGAGCACATCGCCCGGGCGAAGGTACTCCGTAATATCCTTGAATATCCTGTGTTCAATGCTCCCGTCTGCACGGTTATACACCAAAAGCCTCGATTCGCTCCGCACATCGGAGGGAGTCTGGGCGATAAGCTCCTGCGGAAGCTCGTAGTAAAAATCGCTTGTTTTCAATGGATGGCTCCTCGATTAAAATTCTGTTTACCGATTATAACAGATATTTTGCGCTTATTCAATCAAAACACGCCGCCGCTATTGCAAAATGCCTCGAAAATGTGCTATCCTGCTTATTGGGAGACCCATGAAAATACGGAGGAAAAACCATGGAAAAACCGAGCAAACTTGCTATATTTATGAAAAGGCGCGGCTATAACGCATTTTTCTCGCTTAAATTCGGAAATCGCATCAAGGAGGAGCTTTTTCACAACAAAAAAGCAACCCTTTCCGAAAAGCTTTGGGCGCTCAGACACGGCTTCTGGTCGGGCAAGGTGAAGTCGCTCGGGATAAACAGGGACAATGTCAACGACTACGTTTCCGTGTTCGATTATGCAAGGATAGGAAATCTCAACGGCAGCAATGCGGCATGGATAGATGATAAGCTCTTTTTAAGGAACATACTCGGCGCTTACGGGGAATATCTGCCGGAGTACTATTTTTACAGGGATAAGCAGGGTAAGCTGTACAGGCTTGCCGACTGTCCGGAGGGCATAGAGTGCGGCACGGGCGGCATAATAGAGCTTTTGGACAAAAAGGGCTATCTTGCGCTCAAGCCCCGACTGGGAAGCCTCGGAGAGGGCTTTATGCGCCTTGAAAGGGCGTCTGACGGCAAATACCTCATAAACGGTCAGGAATACGACAGAGCCGCACTCACGGAGAAGCTGGAGGGGCTTTTGGAGGTTATCGTCACGGAGTACGTGTTTTCGCACCCCACCATACGGCGCATATACGAAAAGGCGCCCAATTCCCTTCGGCTTTCGGTTTTCAGGGATTTGGACGGCACGCATAAGCTGCTTTCGGCAAGGATACGCATAGGCATGGAGGCGACCGGCTATATTGACAACGTGTCAAAGGGCGGCTTCGGCGCGCTTATCGAGCCGGAAACGGGCAGGCTCATGTGGGAAAAGGTGCTTGTCAACGGAAAAACCGTAAAGCTTCCCATACATCCGCAAAGCTATGCGCCGCTCAATATCACCATACCGAACTGGGAGCTGATATTGAAAAAAACGCTTGAAATCTGCAATACCGTGCCGGATCTTGTGTGGATAGGCTTCGATATAATCCCCACCGAGGACGGCTTCAAGCTGATCGAGCTTAACTCGCACCAGTCGATCGACGGCTCTTTGCAGCACTTCCATCCGCTTATGAAGAGTGAGGCAGCCGGCTTATTCATGGATGCTTTCGAGAGGCGCAAAAAGCTGTTCAAGCGCACGCTGAGAAGGCTTGAAAGGCACGACCGAAAATAGCGCCGCACGATACCGAGCCCAAATCCCGCATAAATCGGAATACGGATCCCCCGCCTGTTGGCGGAAGGTTTTTTTGTTAAAAATGCGAAAAACCGTTGTCTAATCATAAAAACTATAATATAATACATAGAATGTTCAGCGCAGACAGCGTGCTTTTTGCATACAAAATGCGTTGAAATCTGTTTTCGGCGCCGCAAAGCCGATAAAAAAGCCTAATCTCGGGCGGCGGTCGAAAGAAAGGAAATGAAACATGGATACCGTAAAGTATTACAAACGCGCCTCGCTGCCCCTTGAGATGCACAAGGTCTGCATCGTTCAAAAGACGAGGATCCCCACCGTGGAGGAAAGAGTAGAAGCCATATATCGTGCAGGCTTTAATACATATTGTCTTATGTCGGATGACCTGTATCTCGATATGCTCACCGACAGCGGCGTAAACGCCATGACCAACGAACAGCTCGGCGCAATGATGCTCGGCGACGAGTGCTATGCCGGAAGCAGGACGTACAGGAAAATGTGCGATAAAATAAAGGAAATATTCAACAAGGATTATTTCCTGCCCGTTCATCAGGGGCGTGCCTGCGAGCACATGATAGCAAAGGCATTCGTGCAGCCCGGGCAGATAGTGCCGATGAACTTCCAGTTCGGCACGGCGGTCGGGCAGATCGCACTGCAGGGCGGAAGCTATGAGCTTTGCCTGAAGGAATCGGGGCTGGAGCTTCAAAGCAGCGAGCCTTTCAAGGGCGACTTTGACACCGAAAAGCTCGAAAGGCTGCTGAAGGAGCAGGGCGACAACATCGCATTTGTGCGCATAGAGGCGGGAACGAATCTCATCGGCGGTCAGCCGATAAGCATGGGCAATATGCTCGAGGCTGCAAGGATATGCAGAAAATACAACGCAATTTCGATACTCGACGCAAGCCTGCTTCAGGATAATCTGCACTTTATTAAAACAAGGGACGCAGAATATTCCCATCTGAGCATACGGGAGATAACAAGAATGCTTTCCGATGCGATGGACATAATCTATTTCTCCGCAAGGAAGCTTGGCTTCGGCAGGGGCGGCGCCATCATCACCAACGACAAGGCGCACTATGAGCGTGTGAAATACTTCGTTTCAAAGTATGAGGGCTTCCCCACCTTCGGCGGCATGAGCATAAAGGAAATGGAAGCGATATGCGTCGGTCTTGACGACACCATGGACGAGGAGACGATAGCGCAGGGTCCTGCATTCATAGAGTATCTTACGAGAGAGCTGGTGGAGAGGGGAATACCGATGGTAACACCCCCCGGCGGACTTGGCTGTCATATTGATGCGATGAAGTTCCTGCCCAACATCCCCCGTGAAAAGTATCCCGCAGGCTGCCTTGCGGCGGCGATATACATCGCAAGCGGCTGCAGGGGCATGGAGCGCGGCGGCATAGACGAGCCGTGGGAGAACGAGGATGACCTGCCTTTCGGCACGCTCGAAACCGTAAGGCTTGCCGTGCCGAGGAGGGTATATACCGTTTCGCAGATGAACTACCTTATCGACAGGATACTGTGGCTGTATGACAACCGTGATCTGATCGGCGGTCTCGGCTTTGCGGACGGCAACAGGATGGGACACAATTTCTACGACAAGCTGGAGGCGCTCGAGCCGTGGCCCGAGAGACTTGCGGCGAAGTTCAGAGAGGACTTCGGCGATTCGCTGTAAGCCGATACGAAAAATACGAAAAACACCTGCGGGGACGCTTCAAAACGAGGTCGTTCCCGTTTTTTGTAATCGTTTTGGACATAGGCTTTGTGCCGCTTCCTTCATTACTTTTATGCCTTCTTAGGGAGCTTGGGCTTGCCTTGCCGCTGCGCTTTGATTGCCTTCGCTCATGCCTTTTTGAGCGATTTTCGATACGGAAAATCACTGTGTTTTTCAGCCCGAAATTGAATGTACATAAAAAATAACATAGCGATTATATATTTACAAAAGAACCGTTGTTCGATGTAGGTGAAAGGCTTTCCACTACTTTATGCACACAGGAAATTGAGCGATAAACGAACAAAAAGTGGATAACTCTGTGGATAGTGTGGATAACTACCCGCATTTCGATGCAGATTCCACCAAAATGTCAAGAGATTTTGCAAATTTTTCAGAAGAAAATTTTTAACGCCATGCTTCACCCTTTGCCACGAAGCGGCTCGAGGGGCTGCGATTTTTACTGTGCATGGCATAGAAAAGGCGGTCGGGCTTGCCCGACCGCTGACGCCGGCAGACCTGTCAAATTCCCCAGACCAGCCAAATGTAAGCGTAGCCCGTAAGCACGGCGGAAAGCGTGAACGGGATACCTATGCGCAGGAAATCGCTTACCTTTACCGTTTCGCCGTTCTTTCTGAGTATGCCGATGGCGGTGATGTTGGCGGATGCGCCTATCGGAGTGAGGTTTCCGCCGAGCGTTGCGCCCGTGAGCAGACCGAAGTAGAACACGTAGGGTTCAACGCCCGCACCGCCGTTCATCATCGCCGCAAGGCTCTGCACAACGGGGAGCATAGTTGCAACGTAGGGGATGTTGTCGATAAAGGCGGACAGCACGACCGACGCAAACACGATCAGCGTATAAAGCAGGAACGGGTTTTCGCCCGCAACGTTATAGAACAGCCCTGCAACTGCATCTATGACGCCGGCGGCGGTAATCCCCTCGATTATTATGAAAAGACCGAACAGGAGCAGCAGGGTGTCCCTGTCCGTCTCCTTCAGCACCTGCACGAAGGGGGAGGAGGATTTTGCACGCACGCAGGCACGGATAACTCCGATTATGCACAGCGCAACGCAGATAAGGCCGCTTCTTAAATTATACAGCTTGAGGAGAGCGCCGCCCTCGGGTTCGGGGATGAAGGAGGCGAGTATCAAAAGCACGACCGTGCCTATCATCAGCAGGCTCGGAAAATAGTCCTTAACCTCGGTTTCCACGGCGGCGGAAATGCGTCGTGTTTCCTTCCTGAACAGCATTAAAAGCACGATCACGGAGGCGATTGCGCCAAGTTCAACGCCCCAGAATATGCCGGGCTTGCCGAGCATCCAGAAAAAGTTGAGGAAGTTCATGCCGGCAAAGCCGCCGAGGAGTATGCTCGTCGTGTCTCCGACAAGCGTTGCCGCACCCTGGAGATTCGACGAAACGGCGATTGCGATAAGCACGGGAACAGGCGAGATGTTCAGCTTTTTGGAAATGGCAAGCCCCACGGGAGCGACCATCAGCACGGTTGCAACGTTGTCAACGAATGCGCTGATAATTCCGGCAAAGAGCGCAAGGACGGCGATGGTCCATTTTACGTTCGGAACCTTTGAAATCAAAAGCTCCGCAAGTCTTACCGGCATCTTGCTTTCGATAAACAGCGTTACAATGCCCATCGTGCCGCCGATCATCATAAGCACGTTGTAGTCCACCGCACGGAGTGCGCCGAGTATATCCAGTTCAAACACGCCGAAGCAGCCCAATGCGACAAAGACTGCGGCGGAGGCAAGCGCTATCCACGGGCGATACTTCTGGAAAGCAAGCAGCAGAACGTAGGTGGCGATGAAGATGATGAGAGCAACAAGCATACTTGGAATCATAGTATATCTCCTTTTTAATATTGTTTGATTGCAAAAACGGCCACACGGTGAAAAACACCGCATGACCGCCTGAATTTACTGTGCCGGAGCATCCTCATCCGGCGATTGCCGCCCGGGGCGTATTGACCTCCATTTGCCGAATGAGTAGTAGGCCATGCCGATGAAAAACGGTATGAAGCCGGCTATCGAGTCGCCGTACCAGAAGCCCTCGCAGCCCATCTTGAGCGCAAAGCCGAAAAGTGCCGCAAGACCTATCCTGCCGATTATGCCGTCGATTATCGCAACGGCGAGGTTGAGGCGTGTGTTGCCCGAGCCGTTTATTATAGAGAAGCTGATGCTTCGTGTTGCCGAGCCGAAGAAGTTGAGTATTATCGGTATAACGAGTATGGAGGCTGCCGCCAGCACCTCCTCCTCACCGGTGAACATACTGAAAACCTGATTGGGGAAGAAGCACATTACAAGGGTGAATACCAAAGAGATGGCAAGACTCCATGCCGCAACCGTTTTGAGTATGACGGGGATGCGTTCGTGCTTGCCTGCACCGAGGTTTTGCCCCACCATGGAGCTGCCTGCGGCGGTGAAGGAGTTGGACACGACCGCACTCATGATGTTCACCTTGTTGAATATGCCGGCAAGTGCCGAATAGATAACGCCTGCGGAGTTGATCCACGCCATGAGTATCGCCTTTGAAAGATGGACGGCGGCGGACTGTATCGCCATGGGAATACCGAGCGCAAGCAGCTTTGAAAAGGCATTTTTCTCTATGCGGAAGCTGCTCGGCTTAAAGTCAAAGCCGAAATTTTCCCTGCGTATGTAAAGGTAGATAAGCGAAACGATAAAGCTGACGCCCTGCCCGATAACGGTTGCAAGTGCGGCGCCGAAAACCTCCATTTTAAGCACAGCCACGAAAAGGATGTCGAGTATGATGTTCAAAACTGCAGCGATCGCTATGAAAACAAACGGCCGCTTGCTGTCGCCCATCCCCCTCAAAATTGCGCTTACGGTGTTGTAGCCGTATATGAACACAAGACCGACTATGCAGGTGACGGTGTAATCGAGCGTGTAGGCATAGGACTCGGGGGGCGTGTTAAGCCAGCCGAGCACGTTGCTTCGCAGGAAAAAGCATCCCACGCTGATCAGAACGGATGCGCTCAGGAGGAAAGTAAACATCGTGCCGATGGTTTTTTTGACCTCATCCATGCGGCCTGCGCCGACGCTCTGGGCGATAAGAACCTGCCCCGCCGAGACAAAGCCCATCGCCAAAAACGTCAGAAGATGCAGCACGTCGCCGCCTATCGAAACGGCGGCCATACCTGCACTGCCGAGCACCTGCCCGACGACCACCATATCCACGATATTGTAGATGGCCTGCATTGCATTGGATATAAGCAAGGGGAATGCAAACCTGAGCAGCAGGGTTGAAACCTTGCCGTTTGTCAGGTCGCTTACCATTGAACGACTCATTTTTCCGGTTACTTCGCTTTCTTTTATGCTTTGTTATCCTCCGAAACGTTTTCGGAAGAATCAAGTGTTTTTCATAACGACCATGTCAACGCACTCGCCCACGTGCTCGCAGGCGTCGGCGCAGTTTTCCATCCGGCTGTAAATGTCACGCCACGAGACTATGTCGAGCGTGCTTTCAAAGCGGTCGCCGAGCAGCATGGTGGAGTCGATGTACATTGCGTCGCATTCCTCCTCCGCTCTGTTGAGCTTTACCACAAGATCGTGGAGCTTTTCGGGCTTTTTGAAGTTGACGAACTCGCGCAGCATTTCCTTCATAAGCCTGCAGCAGTTTGCAACCTTGTTTGCAAAATCCACCGCCTCGGGAGTTATCTCGGTGAGCTTATACATATACAGCCCCTGAAGGACTTCCTCGATGCAGTCGGTAACGTCGTCAACGTTTTGGCTGATGAGCGCAAGATCCTCCCTGTCGATCGGGGTGACGAACGCCCTTGCAAGAGCAGCGGACATATCGTGCTTGAGTCCGTCGGCGGCGTGCTCATATCCGTGCATGGTCTCGAGCATCCGCTTTATGTTGTCGGGGTTGTAGTCGGACAGGCATTCCACGAGATAGTCCGCCGCTTTGCAGGCATACTCGGAGGCCTCCGACAGATTTTCAAAGTAAAAACGATCCGCTTTAGCTGCCATAAAATTTTTTCCTTTCCGCAATTACGCTTGAGTTTGGATGAGCTTCTTGCTCAGAATATCCACATGAACAGTTTTGTCATCAAAAAGCCGATCAGACCGCAGCCCGGGAACGTCAGCACCCAGGTCAGGCCCATCTCTTTGACAACGGAGAAATTGATGGCTTTTATCCGTCTGACCGCACCGACGCCCATTATTGCGGTGGTCTTTGCGTGCGTGGTGGAAACGGGGAGGCTGAATATTGAGCATAAAAGCAGCGATGCCGATGCCGCAATATCCGCCGAGAAGCCCTGATATTTTTCGAGCTTTACCATATCCATGCCGACGGACTTGATGATTTTTTTGCCGCCTATTGCCGTGCCGAGACCCATTATCAGCGAGCATACAAGCATCAGCCATTCGGGAGGCACGACCTCGGCGGGCGTTTGCCCGTTCGACAGGAACAGACAAAGCAGAATCACGCCCATGAATTTTTGCCCGTCCTGCGCTCCGTGCATGAAGCTCATGCAGGCCGCGCCGAAAATCTGGGCGAAGCGGAACACAGGCTCCGTTTTTCGCCGCTCCGCATTCCTGAACAGCTTCGTCACGAGCTTGCACACGAGCCAGCCGAAGCCGAAGCCGAGCGTTACCGAGATGCCTATGCCGTAAAGCACCTTCACCCACTCGCCGCCGTTTACGCCGGCGAAGCTGCCGTGAAGCGCTATTGCGCTGCCCGTAAGACCGGCGATAAGCGCATGGCTTTCGCTCGTGGGTATGCCGAACACCCATGCGAGCGTTGCCCACACGACTATTGCAAACATTGCCGCACTCACGGCGACGATGGCCTCATGCGAGTTGGAGCCGAAGTCCACCATCTTGGTGATCGTTTCGGCAACGGTTGCGTTTACCTTCGTCATCAGGAACACGCCGAGGAAGTTGAAAACCGCCGCCATTAAAATTGCCGCCCTTGCGGACATACAGCGTGTTACGACGCAGGTGGCGATGGCGTTTGGCGCATCGGTCCAGCCGTTTACCATGATAACGCCGAGCGTGAGGATGACCGCCACGAACAGAAGCGGACTTTCGGTCATCTGCTGCCAGAAATATTGCAAGGAAAGATCCATTTTTTACCCTCAACATCAAATAAATTCGGTGTTATTAAGTGCTCCGTGAGCCTCATGAGGAATCGTTTTCCAAAAAGGTGCGGAGCGGAGCAATTCGTTATCTTATTGTGTCGCAGCCCATATATTTGACGAGCGCATCGGGCACCCTTACGCTGCCGTCGGGCTGCTGATAGTTTTCGAGTATCGCCGCAACCGTTCTGCCGACCGCAAGTCCCGAGCCGTTGAGCGTGTGTATAAGCTCCGGCTTCGAGTTTTTGTCCCTGCGGAAGCGAAGCTGCATACGGCGTGCCTGGAAGTCCTCAAAGTTGGAGCAGGAGCTTATTTCAACGTACCTGTTGTAGCTTGGCATCCACACCTCGAGGTCGTAGGTCTTTGCCGACGAGAAGCCTATGTCGCCCGTGGAGAGGTTGACCACACGGTAGGGAAGCCCCAACCCCTTGAGAAGGCGCTCGGCGTCGTTCGTGAGCCTTTCAAGCTCGTCGTAGGAGCTTTCGGGAAGCGAGTATTTTACAAGCTCCACCTTGTTGAACTGGTGCTGGCGGATGAGACCCCTTGTGTCACGCCCTGCGCTTCCCGCCTCGGAGCGGAAGCATGCGCTGTATGCGCAGAAGCTCATCGGCAGGTCGGAGGCGCTGAGTATTTCGCCCCGATACATATTTGTTACGGGAACCTCGGCGGTGGGGATGAGGAAATAGTCCGTGTCCTGCACCTTGAAGGCGTCCTCCTCGAACTTGGGGAGCTGTCCCGTGCCGGTCATGGAGGCCCTGTTTACCATGTACGGCGGCAGGATCTCGGTGTAGCCGTTTTCGGCATGGGTGTCCATGAAATAGTTTATGACCGCACGTTCAAGCCTTGCGCCGAGCCCGCGATACACGGTGAAGCGTGCGCCCGTGACCTTGCCTGCGGTGGCGAAGTCGAGTATCCCAAGCTTTTCGCCTATTTCCCAATGGGCGGACGGAGCGTATTCAAAGCTCGTCGGCTCGCCCCAGCGGCGAAGCTCCTCGTTGTCGGTGTCGTCCGCACCCTCCGGCACGCTCTCGTGGGGGATGTTCGGGATTTTGAGCAAAAGCGTTTCGAGCGTCTGGTCGATGGAGCTTATCTTTTCGTCATATTCCTTTATGCGTGCGGCAACCTCCTTCATGCTCGCCATAAGCTCGGTGGTGTCCTCGCCCGCCTTTTTCATGGCGGGTATCCTTGCGGAAACCTCGTTGCGCTTTGCCTTGAGTGCCTCCGCCTCCTGCATCAGACTGCGGCGGCTTTTGTCAAGCTCCAAAAGCTCCGTCACGTCTGCGCCCTTGCCGTGCCTTTTACGCATGGCCTCGGTGAGCATATCGGGGTTTTGACGAATACGTTTTATATCCAGCATAGTTTTTTTATTCCTTTCCCGGTTGGCGGCGATGCAGGCCGCATACCCGTTAGATCCGTATTTATAAAACCTGCCCCGCTAAATCCTGCGGTCGGCTCCACGTGTCGGGAAGCTTCGGCGGCTTTAGGGAGCAGTATTGCCGTCTATTCTGCTTTGCGCCTTTGGTTGGGTCTGTAACGGCGCTTCGGCGTTACCACCACCCGGCGGTTGGGCTCGTCTCCCTCGCTGTGCGTGGCAACGTGGGGGTTGGATTGCAGCGTGGCGTGAAGCACCCTGCGCTCGTACGGGTTCATCGGCTCAAGCATCTTTGCCCTGCCCGTGGACTTGACCTGTGCGGCAACCTTCTTTGCAAGGCGCACAAGCGTTTCCTCTCTCTTGCTGCGGTAGCCCTCGGTATCGACCGTCGTGCGGCGGTAGCCGTTGGCCTTCCTGTTTTTGTTCACGACGAGCGAGGTTAGGTATTGGAGTGCATCGAGCGTTTCGCCCCTGTGTCCGATGAGTATGCCGTTTGAATCGCTCTCGACCTTGATGAAAATTTCTTCTTCATTGCCGCCTGCGAGCACCGTACCCGATACGCCCATCAGTCCGATCACGTCCTCAACGAACTTTGCGCCTTCCTCTTTTTCGGCAAACTCACGGGAGTATTCCACGTTTTTGCACGCACGGCTGAACTTCTCGCAGGGGTCGGCTTGCTGTTCGCCGCTTTCGGCGGTTTGCTCCTGCTTAGGCTCACGCCTGTTTTCCTGCCTTTTCTCGGCGGGCTTTGATGCGGGCTCCGCTTCGGCAGGGGTTTGAGCAGGCTGAGCCGCCGCTGCGTCCAAAGCGGCTTCGACGGTTTCCGGCATATCATGCTTTACGTCGGGCTTTACTTCGCGCTGCGCTTTTTTGTGCTGGCTGCGGTCGCCGTTACGGTCGGTGCTGCGGTCCTTCCTTTCGGAATTGCGGCGGGAATTGCGCTCGGAGTCCCTTCTTGGCGAGGGGGTGCCTGCGTTTCTGGCAAACTCCTTCATATCCATGGCAACGATGCTGTCGGGCTCTTTCTCGGTGAGCCTTACCACGGCAGGCTTTGCACCGATGCCGAGTATGCCCCTTGTTTCCTGCTTGACTATCTCTATATCCACCTCGTCAATGGATATTTCAAGCTGCTGAAGTCCTCTGAAAATGGCTTCGTCAACGGATTTTCCGCTTACTTCTATCGATCTCATGTTTGTTTCCTTTCTGTTGTGCCGTTCGGCAAATCGAACGCCCGCGGCGAACTTTGCGATTTATTTGTCGTCCGTCTTGACAAGTGCCGTGCGGGGGTATTTTTTGTTGAGTATGATGTTGACGACTATCATAAGAAGGCTGCTGTAAGACCAGTAGATGGCGAAGGCAGCGTTGTTCGACAAGCAGGCGATAAAGCTGATTATCGGGAACATATAGGTCATCATTTTGCCCGTCTGCTGGGGATTTGCGGCGTCGTTTCCGCTCTGTGCGGCGGGCTGAGGCTGCTGCGCCATGGAGATTTTGGACGATACGAAGTACAGTCCGGCGGAGAGCAGCGGGAGCAGGAACCAGCCGTTGTTGTAGCCGTCGTATTTTGCGATGACGGGAGCGAGAAGCTCGTTGTATTTTGCGATCGCCGCATCGCTCGTCACGAAGGACACCGTTTCGGTGAGAACGCCGTTTGAAACGACGCTGCCGCGAACGACCATGCCGAGCTGCTCAAACACGTTGAGTGCCTCGGGATTGTCCTTGAAATAAAGGAGGCTTGTAAGGTTGGGCGAGGAGAGGAAGGTGGCTGCTTCCGCAATGACGGGCTTTAAGCCGTTGTCCGCCTGCCACACGTTGTTGACCCAGAGGAATTTGAAGCCGTCGAACATTTCCTTTGCCGCCTCAACGTCCTCGTTGGCAAGGAGTATGAGATCAAGCATCTGCTCGTTGCCCCAATATCTGAATGCGTTGAAGAAGCAGATGAAAAGCGGCATGGTTATCAAAAGGGGCAGACAGCTGCTCCAGGTGCTTACGCCGTTTTCACGCATGAGCTTCTTTTGTGCTTCCTGAAATTTTCTGGGATTGTCCTTGTACTTTTTCTGAAGGCGCTGGAGCTCGGGCTGTATCAGCGCCATCTTTGCGCTCGATTTTCTTGTTTTGATGTCCGAGGGGATGGTTATGAGTCTGAGAACCGTTGTGCATATTATAACGGTAAGAACTATATACTCGGCGGCAATGTTGCTGTGAACCCATTTCATCGCCACCAAAAACCAGTTTGTAAGGAAAAACGCTCCGTCCATTTATGACAGCTCCTCTCTTTTGCGGTAGTAATTACGTTCGGTCGGGTCCGGTGCGGCGCTTATCGCATGCCGTTGTCCCGTGTCTGCTTGTTTCGATGCTTTTTCCCCGGCCACTCCTCGGGAACGGGGTCATAGCCGCCCGCTGAGAACGGGTTGCAGCGAAGTATGCGCCAAAGCCCGAGCAGCATCCCCCTCAGTGCGCCGAAGCGCCGTATCGCCTCGATGGCGTATGTCGAGCAGGTGGGGATATAGCGGCAGGCGGAGGGCAGCAGCGGTGAGACGAATCGCTTGTAACCGGTTACAAGACCGATCAGTATGCTGCTGAAAAATCCGTTCATTGTGCGTCCCCGGTATTGAGGAGCGACGCCTTCCTGACAAGATAGCCCACGGAATTCATCATGTGAGTAAATTCCTCGGTTTTAATGGGCTCACGGGCGATAAATATGAGGTTATGACCCGTTGCTATCGAATCAAGCTGCAGTCTGACGGCCTCTGTCATGCGCCGTCTTATCCGGTTTCTTGTAACGCTGTTGCCGAGCTTTTTGCTGACCGAAAAGCCGATTTTGACCGTGTTGTGCCGAGCCTTGTTATATACAAGGACCATGCTGTGGCAGCGGACGGATTTGCCCACCCTGTATACCCTGCGAAATTCCTTGTTGCGCTTGAGCGAATAACAGCGTTTCAATTATCTTTTCCCTTTGTTTGCCTTTAAGTTAAGGAAAACACCTTTAGGGCGGGATAAGCCCGCCCTTAAAATTGCCGATTTTCCAGTCGGTCCCGTATCAGATCTGCGGCAGCATCGAAAGCGATAAAAAACTCGGAGCTGCCGAATACGCTGTGCATCAATTATGCAGACAGCTTTTTTCTGCCCTTTAGCCTTCTGCGAGCAAGGACGTTCCTGCCGTTGGCGGTCTTCATGCGCTGACGGAAGCCGTGAACCTTTTTCCTCTGCCTTTTCTTGGGCTGATAAGTCTGGAACATTATATTGTACCTCGTTTCCGAATAATTATGTTGAATGCTCCGCCGGCGGCGAAGCTCATACATTTTCCTTTGTACCCTGTCCGTTTTTATGAACGGATTTCCTTATCCGCAAAATACAGACATTTTACCAATCAATTATAGCGGCAAATTTTCGTGCCGTCAATCCAAAAAGAATATATATTTGCGCTTTTTGAGGGCATAAGCCGCAAAAAAGGTTTTGGCACACTCGCAGGGGCTTTTGTCATAGCTTATAAGGGACGCCGAGCAAGTACGCTGAGCGTCCGCCCGATGACCGTTCATCGGGAAAGTAAAACCGATAACATGAAAATATGCTCCTCATTCGGAATAAGGGGCATACGCTCCGATAAGCGGAGCGGGAAAGGATAAACATGGCAGTAACGATAACAAACCAGGCTTTGTTGCAATACACTTACGGCACAACCACGGCGGTTGCCGCATCGAACATTGCGACGACGGTATTGAATGATACCCTTACCGGAGAGAAAACCGTCCTTGAGGCGGATTACAGGGCGGGGGAGAACCTTACCTATATTATAACCCTCACAAACAGCGGAACATCGGCGCTCACGGATGTTACCGTGACGGATGATCTCGGAACATACGCCGTTTCGCCGACGCTCGACGCAACGCCGCTGACCTACGGCGGTGCAGTGCTTCTGTATATAAACGGCGTTTTGGGAGCGACGATAACCCCCACGGTGGACGAGGATTCCGTAACTTTCGTCATTCCGTCCATTCCGGCGGGGGCGACCGCAATGCTGATATACGATGCAAACGTCAATGCGGCGGCTCCTCTGACGTCGGGTTCGGCGATAGTCAACACGGCTGCCGTCAGCGGTGCAGGTATAACCGATTCGCCCGAGCTTACCGCAAGGGTCGAGGCGGAGGATTATGCGGACGTGTCGGTGTTCAAGGAAATGACGCCCAATCCCGTGACCGAGGGCTCGCTCCTCACCTATACCTTTACCATCGAAAACTACGGCAATACGGAAGCGACGGGGCTGGTGCTCACGGATGCGTTCGATCCGACGCCCACGGGTATAACCGTTACGGTTGACGGCACGGTCATACCGCCCTCCGACTATACTTATGTTGACGGCACTCTGACCCTGCCCGCTGCGGGTTCGGGCTATGAAATAACGGTGCCTGCGGCGACGTTCACCCGCAACGACGCCACCGGCGAGTTTACGGTAACGCCCGGGATAAGGGTAATTACCGTGACCGGCACCATCTGATCCGGACGGGGCTGGCGGGGAGGCATCTCCGCCGCCCTGCTTTTTTGCACGGGCGGCTTCTGTTTTTTCGGATGATGTGCTATAATCGGGAAAAAGCCCGTTTGGAGGAACATCCGATGAAAAAAACCAAAACCCTGACCGCCGCTTTGCTTGCCGCCCTGCTTTTACTGCTGATGGGGCTTTCGGGCTGCTCGAATGCGCCGTACCGCACGTATAAGGACTACGGTATCGTTGAGCTGAGCTACGGTGAAAACGAGATAGAGGGCGTGTATGACCGCTGTGTGAACATCAGGATCGACGACGAGGGCTTCTGGTATTACGACATACCTGCCTGCGAGGTGCTTGTGCATACGCTTGACGCAAACGGGGAAAGCAGATGGTTTGACATAAACGGAAACGAGGTTTCCGCCCCTGCCGAGGTCGTTTTTGCCGAGGCGCAGATAATCTCCGACCCGATGGGAAGCGATATAACCGTCACCGCCTCCGCGGACAGCGTGATCATCCGCCGCAACGGGGAGAAGGCGGCAAAGTTCAGCGGCTACAGCTCTTTGCAGGTCATAAGGGGCGTCATATACACCGCAACCTACGAGGATGCAAGGGACCCTTCACCCGAACGGGGCTTCTTCCTTTTGAGGCTGCCCGAAGGCGGCTACGCACACGAGGCGGACTTTATGAACCGGCCCGTATCGCCTTCGGAGGAGACCGAGTAAGCTTTATTATCCGTAAAAAATTCCGCAGGGGGGGATTGCTCCTCTGCGGTTTTTTGCGTTTAATTCTTCTTTATTATATTATAGTGCTTGCAAATGCGCCGCCGCTGTGTTATAATCAGGAAAATAATAGGGGGCAAATGGCTTTGTATATAAGCAGGCTAAAACTGATAAATTTCAGAAGTTACGAAGCCCTTGACATAGAGCCTTCGAAGGGACTCAACATCATCGTGGGCGACAATGCCAACGGCAAGACGAACGTGCTCGAATCCATATTCCTGTGCACCTTTGCAAAGTCGCACCGCACCTCGCATGACGAGCATCTTATAAGACGGGGAACGGAGGGCGCCTATGTCGGCTTGACCGTAAACGGGGCGGGCGGCACGGTGAAGATCGAGATAAAGCACCGCATTGGCGAGGGCAAGCGGTTGTTTGCAAACGGTACGCCGCTGAAACGCTCCGGCGACCTTATGGGGCTTATGAACTGCGTTATGTTTGCGCCCGAGACGCTTTCGGTGGTAAAGGGCACGCCGCAGGACAGGCGAAGATTCATGGATATGGCGCTGAGCCAGCTTTACCCCGCCTACTATCACCGCCTGCAGCAGTACAATACCGCACTCAAGCAGCGGAATGCCGCATTGAAGGATGAGGGCTGCGATACGGCAAACATCATCATGTGGGACGAGCAGCTTGCGTTTCTCGGGGCGGATATAATCAACCGCCGAACGGAGCTTCTTTCCGAGCTTTCGCACCACGCCGCAAAGCTGCACAATGGCATATCGGGCGGCTTCGAGTTTCTGCAGCTCAGCTACAAACCGTCCTGCCTCACAAGCTATGCCGACAGGGATGAGCTTATGCGTGCTTATGACAGGACCCGTGCCGACGATATACGGCGGGGCTATACGAGCGTGGGGCCGCACCGTGACGATATAGAGGTGATGCTCGACGAAACGGACGTAAGGTACTTCGGCTCGCAGGGGCAGCAGCGCACGGCGGCGCTTGCGATGAAGCTGTCGGAGATACCGCTTGTGACGGAGATAAAAAACGACGCCCCGGTGCTTTTGCTCGACGACGTGTTTTCGGAGCTTGACGACGGCAGAAAAAGCAAGCTCATCCGGGCGATGGAGGGCAGGCAGTGCTTTTTAACCTGCACGTCGCTTGACGGACTTGAAACGCTCGACATGAAGGACATGGCTATATTCGAGTGCTCCGGCGGCGAGCTTATACGGATTGAATAAGAAAAAACAGGAAATAGTTACCATATAGCAATACAGCGATGGCTTGAAAGGAAAAAAGATGGAAAACCAAACGTACGACGCTTCCCAGATACAGGTGCTTGAGGGGCTTGAGGCCGTAAGAAAGCGCCCGGGTATGTATATCGGCTCGACCGACCAGAGGGGACTTCATCACCTCATAACGGAGCTTGTTGACAACTGCATAGACGAGGCGATGGCGGGCTACTGCAAAAACATATCCGTCGTTATACACGCGGACAACACCGTGACCGTCGAGGACGACGGCAGGGGGATACCCGTGGATTACCACGAAAAGGCGGGCAAGTCCGCACTTGAGGTAGCCCTGACGATGCTCCACGCCGGAGGCAAATTCGGCGGCTCGGGCTACAAGGTGTCGGGCGGTCTGCACGGCGTGGGCGTAAGCGTTGTAAATGCGCTTTCGGAATGGTTCGTCGCCGAGATAAGAAGGGGCGGACGCATATACAGGCAGACCTATAAGCGGGGCGTGCCGCAAAGCGAGGTGCTCGTCATCGGCGAGTGTCCCGAGGGCGTGACCGGCACGAAGGAGACCTATCTTGCCGATGCGGAGGTTTTCGACGCCGTCGAATACAATTACGAGCTTATCTCCAACCGAATGAGGGAGCTTGCGTTTTTGAACAGGGGCGTAGCCATAACCGTTACGGACGAGAGAGATGGTATGGAGCAGTCCAATACCTACTGCTACGAGGGCGGCATAATATCCTTCGTGGAGTTTTTGAACAAGAACAAAGAGGTTCTGCACGAAAAGCCCATGTATTTCGAGGGCATGAAGGAGGGTGACGGGCAGAACGCAAGCGTTGAGATTGCCATGCAGTACAATGACGGTTACAGCGAGAACATATTCACCTTTGCAAACAATATTTCCACCACCGAGGGCGGAAGCCATCTTGTGGGCTTCAAATCGGCGCTGACGAGGGCGATAAACGACTACGCAAGAAAATACGGCATACTCAAGCCCAACGACCAGAACCTCACGGGCGAGGACGTAAGGGAGGGGCTTACCGCAATAGTCAGCGTAAAGCTTACCGAGCCGCAGTTTGAGGGACAGACCAAGACAAAGCTCGGCAACGCCTACATAAGGACGCTCGTTGACTCCGCCGTGGGCGCTTCGCTTGCAAGCTATCTTGAGGAAACGCCGTCCGTTGCAAGGCTGATCGTCGATAAATGCCTCACCGCATCGAGGGCGAGGGACGCCGCAAGGAAGGCGAGGGAGCTTACAAGAAGAAAGACTGCGCTCGATTCCACCGCACTGCCCGGAAAGCTTGCCGACTGCCAGGAAAAGGACCCGAGCAAGTGCGAGATATTCATCGTCGAGGGCGACTCCGCAGGAGGAAGCGCAAAGATGGGCAGGGACAGACGCTATCAGGCGATACTGCCGCTGAGGGGCAAGATACTCAACGTTGAGCGCACGAGGCTCGACAAAATGCTTGCCAACCTTGAGATAAAGGCGATGATAACCGCCTTCGGCGCAGGCATAGACGGTGACTTTGACGAAAGCAAGCTCAGGTATCACAAGATAATCTGCATGACCGACGCCGACGTTGACGGAAGCCATATCCGCACGCTGCTTCTGACCTTCTTTTACCGGCACATGCGCCCCATGATAGAAAAGGGCTACGTCTATATCGCACAGCCGCCGCTTTATAAAATAAGCCGGGGAAGCTTCGAACGGTACGTTTACAGCGACGAGGAGCTTGAAGCGGTGCTGAACGAGATAGGCAGGGAGCCGAAGCCCTCTATACAGCGCTACAAGGGTCTTGGCGAGATGAACGACGACCAGCTTTGGGAAACGACCATGAATCCCGAAACGAGGCTGATGCTTCGTGTGGAGCTTGAGGACGCAATGATGGCGGATGCGGTGTTCACCGTGCTTATGGGCGACAAGGTTGAGCCCCGCAAGGAATTTATCGAGCAAAATTCAAAGCTCGTCGCCAATCTGGACGTATAAGGCGGCCGACCGACACCGAACAAAGGGAACGAGGTAAATATGGAAGACACAATGAACAGAATAATGCCCGTCAATATAGTGGACGAGATGAAGCGCTCGTTTATCGCCTATTCCATGGCGGTAATAATCGACCGTGCGCTGCCGGACGTAAGGGACGGCTTAAAGCCCGTACACCGGCGCATACTCTACTCCATGGACGAGCTGGGGCTCCAGCCGGAAAAGCCGTACAGGAAAAGCGCCCGTATCGTCGGTGACGTGCTCGGTAAATACCATCCGCACGGCGACAGCGCCGTTTACGGTGCGATGGTAAGGCTTGCACAGCCCTTCTCCACAAGGTATCCGCTCGTACAGGGGCAGGGAAACTTCGGCTCGGTGGACGGCGACGGTGCTGCGGCAATGCGTTATACCGAGGCAAAGATGTCAAAGCTCACCACGGAGCTGCTTCGGGATATAGACAAAAACACCGTTGACTTTTACCCGAACTTTGACGAAACGCTTATGCAGCCCACGGTGCTGCCCTGCCGCTTCCCGAACCTGCTTGTGAACGGAACGGGCGGCATAGCCGTAGGCATGGCGACGAACATCCCTCCGCATAACCTTGGGGAAACGATAGATGCGCTCTGTCTTTTGATAGACAATCCCGACGCAGATCTTGACGAGCTGATGACCTGCATGAAGGGGCCCGACTTCCCCACCGGCGGAATTATAATGGGTCTTAGCGGAATAAGGAGCGCATACAGGACGGGACGGGGCAAGATAGTCGTAAGGGCCCGTGCCGAGATAGAGCAGTATGCCAAGGATAAAAGCAGGATAGTCGTCACCGAGATACCGTATCAGGTGAACAAGGCAAGGCTCGTCGAGCGCATAGCCGAGCTTATCCACGACAAGAAGATAGAGGGCATATCCGACCTTCGTGACGAAACGGACAGAAGCGGAATGCGCATCGTCATCGAGCTCAAGCGTGACGTGAACGCAAACGTCATACTCAATCAGCTTTACAAGCATACCGCAATGCAGGATACCTTCGGCGTGATAATGCTTGCGCTCGTAAACGGCGAGCCGAAGATACTCAGCTTGAAGCAGATGCTGTGGCACTACCTTGACTTCCAAAAAGAGGTAGTCACGAGGCGCACAAGATACGACCTTGAGCGCACGAAGGAACGTATGCACCTGCTCGAGGGGCTTCTCAAGGCACTCGATCATATCGACGAGATAGTTGCCCTCATAAGGGCGTCCGCAACGCCGCCCGAGGCGAGAACGGGGCTTATCGAACGCTTCGGCTTCTCCGAAAAGCAGGCGCAGGCGATACTTGAGATGCGTCTGCAAAGGCTGACGGGACTTGAAAGAAACAAGCTCCAGAACGAGTACGATGAGCTTGTAAAATACGTTGAATATCTCCAGTCCGTGCTCGATTCCGAGGCAAAGCTCCTCTCTATCGTAAAGGAGGAGGCACTCGAGATAAAGAGAAAGTACGGCGACGAAAGGCGCACGGAGATAACCCAGCTCGTTGACGAAATAGAGCTTGACGACATAATACAGGAGGAGGAGATGGCGGTAACGCTGACCAACCTCGGCTACATAAAGCGCATCGCCTCCGACACATACAGATCCCAGCGCAGGGGCGGCAAGGGCATAACGGCGCAGGCCACCCGTGACGAGGACTTTGTAAAGGGCATATTCACCGCCAGCACACACGCAAACATAATGTTCTTTACCAATCTCGGCAGGGTGTTCCGCCTCAAGTGCTACAACATACCCGAGGCGGGACGCACCGCAAAGGGTATGGCGATAGTAAACCTTCTGCAGCTTGCAAGCGGCGAAAAGGTGACTGCGGTATTCCCCGTGCCGGATGAGCTTTCGGACGACAGAAACTATCTCGTGTTCGTCACGAAACAGGGCGTTATCAAAAAAACCCCGCTGTCCGACTTTGACAACATCAGAAAGGGCGGCCTCATCGCACTCGGACTGAAGGAGGACGACGAGCTTGTGAACGTCATGCTGTCCGACGGCGAGCAGGATATAATGCTTGCCACGCATGAGGGAATGTGCATACGCTTTGCCGAAGGCGACGTGAGGGCGATGGGCAGGACGGCAACGGGCGTAAGAGCCATATCGCTCGAGGAGGGTGACTACGTGACCGACGCCGCAACGGTGATAAAGGGCGGCTATGTGCTGTTCATATCCGAAAACGGAATAGGCAAGCGCACCCCCGAGGAGCAGTTCAGGCGGCAAAACAGGGGCGGCAAGGGACTGATAGGAATAAACATCACCGATAAGACCGGCAAGCTCTGCTCGATGCGCCTTGTAGAGGGCGACGAGGACCTGATGATAATGCGTGACGACGGAAACGTTATGCGAATGGGCGTTGAAACCATAAGCGTCATCAGCCGCTATGCACAGGGAATAAAGTTGATGCGGACAGACGGCGAGCAAAAGGTCTGCTCGGTCGCACTCACGGTCAAGGCCGAGGAGGAAGCGCCGGAGGAAGAGATTTAACCGGACAATATAATTAAAACGGACAGGTTGGGAGGAGAATTT
>JAEDJH010000078.1 GCA_016296415.1 Clostridia bacterium
CTGCCGCCGAGAAACTCCGTGCCGAGCCATGTATCCACGATGGCCTTTATCAGCTCTATTCCCGTTATTCTCGCACCGAGCGCAAGCATATTGGAGTCGTTGTGCTGCCTTGTCAGCTTTGCCGTGAGCGTATCGCCGCAGAGCGCACAGCGCACGCCGTCAACCTTGTTGGCGCAGACGGACATTCCTATGCCCGTGCCGCACACGAGGATGCCTCTGTCACAGCGGCCCTCGGCAACGGCCTTTGCCGCCTCGAATGCGATGTCGGGATAATCAACGCTGTCCGTGGAGAAGCAGCCTGCGTCCAGAACCTCGATGCCCCTGCCCCCAAGCTCCTTAATGAGTGCTTGCTTGACCTCGAACCCTGCGTGGTCAGAACCAATGATAACTTTCATAATTCCTCCGCTGTAATTTTAATAATTTAATAAACCGTATTTATTCGCTTACGGTACGAAAGCCCGCCGCCCTCAAAAGGCGGTTCATGTAGGCAAGCCCGTAGCCGTCGGGGGGAACGGCCTCGGTAAATATTACATCGACCGTGTCCGAATACTCCCGCAGCTTGGAAAAAAGCGCCGCACAGAGTGTGCGTTCGTCCCTTCTCGAACCGATTATATCATAATGCCTGCCCTTGTAAAAGGTATAGTTTTCCTCGCTTGTCAGTATTATGCAGCGCTTGCCGCTTTGCGTCATGCCGTCGTACTCGCGCCGTATAATGCCGGCGGCGGTCTTTGCGTCGCCCTCGGCGATTATGACCTCGGCCTCGGGCGCATAGTGCTTGTATTTCATGCCGGGGGAGGCCGCCCTTTCGCCCTCTCCGAGGGGCTGCAGTATGCTTTTTGAAAGCCTCGTTTCGCCTATCACCGCCTCTATCATCTCCTTCGTAACCGCCCCGGGGCGCAGTATCGTCGGAACGCCCGTGAGCAGCAGCACCGTGGACTCCACGCCGAATCTGCACGGACCGCCGTCAAGTATCACGTCCGCCTTGCCCCAAAGGTCGTCTATGACGTGCTGTGCGGTGGTGGGGCTGGGCTTGCCCGAAAGGTTTGCGCTCGGTGCGGCGATCGGCACGCCTGCGGCACGGATGAGGCAGAGTGCGGTCTTGTTCTCGCTCATTCTTACCGCAACCGTATCCAGTCCGCAGGTCACTTCGTCCGGCACTGCGGAGGATTTGTTGAATATGAGCGTAAGCGGTCCGGGCCAGAACGCATCCATGAGCAGCTTCGCCCGCTCGGGAACGCTCGTCCAAAGCTCACGCACGTCGTTTTTGCGTGCAACGTGGAGTATGAGGGGATTGTCCTGCGGACGCCCCTTCGCCTCGAATATGCGCTTCACCGCCTCGCCGTCGAGCCCGTTTGCGCCGAGTCCGTAAACGGTTTCCGTCGGAAATGCGACAAGTCCGCCCGACCTTATCACGCCTGCGGCATATTTGGTGCCGTTTTCCGGCTGCTTTTGGGTGCTGAATATCTTAGTCATCGGATACCGCCTCCGAAGCCGCCTCGGCAGCCTTTTCCTTATTGAGCGTTTTGCCTTTTTTGTTGTAAAGCTCCTGCGCCCTTTTAAGCTCGCCGCCTATTATCAGCCTGCAGGCGTCGGCGGCGTCGTGCATCGCCTTCGCCAAAAGCTCACGCTCCTCCTTGGGCGGAGTGCCGAGAACGTGAGAGGTAAGCTCGCCCGAAGCCTTGCCTATGCCTACCCGTATCCGTATAAAATCGTCGAAGCCGAGCTGGTAAATTATGCTTTTCATTCCGTTGTGGCTGCCCGAGCTTCCCTTTTCCCGTATGCGTATTGCGCCCACGGGCAGGTCTATGTCGTCATATATCACGATAAGCTCGTTATGCTCCGCCTTGTACCAGTTCATAAGCTCCGCCGCAGCAAAGCCCGAAAGGTTCATAAAGGTCATCGGCTTTGCAAGAACCACCCTCTGTGCGCCGTCACGAAGCTCACACAGCAGCGAGCGATGCGCCGATTTATAGTCCGTTCGTCCGTATTTTTCGCACAGCAGATCCACCGTCATAAAGCCGATGTTATGGCGGGTGGAGGCGTATTCTCTGCCGGGATTGCCCAAGCCCAATACAATAAACATAGTCGTGTCATTCCTTTGGCGGATTTTTACACACTATTATACCACGGAATTTCAAATATTGACATACCCCAAAAAGTGCTTGCAATTTACGTGCGGCGATGGTATAATTCCGTCAAATTCCCGAAGATGACGGAGCTTACCGAAGCGAAAAGACACAAAAGAGAGGGCATGCCGCGGCTGAAAGCTGCCCGTGAAAAAGCGCTTGCCGGCACACCGCCTCCCGATTCGGGCGTGCATTTATGTCGGGATACGTTACATCCCAGTCAAAGAGTGGGGGACATACGTCCTCAAGCAAGGTGGAACCACGGGCTGCCGCTCGTCCTTGATTTATTCGGGGACGGGCTTTTTTTGTCCGAAACCGAAGATAATTTGAAATACATAGATTCAGAAAGGACATCAACATGAACATTACTTTCCCCGACGGGTCCGTGAGGGTATTCGACGACGGCATAAACGCCCTTGCCATTGCGGAAGCAATAAGCCCGAGACTTAAAAAAGCAACGCTTGCCGCAGAGCTTGACGGCGAGCTGTACGATGCGTCGCTCCCGATACACGGCGACCACACCCTGAAGCTTTTGACCTTTGCCGACGAGGGCGGACGCTGGGCGTACCGTCATACCGGCTCGCACATACTGGCGCAGGCGGTGAAGCGCCTTTTCCCCGAGGTAAAGCTTGCCATCGGTCCCGCAATCGACAACGGCTTCTACTACGACTTTGACACCGACAGACCCTTCTCGCCGGAGGAGATTTTGGCGATAGAAAAGGAAATTGCGAAAATAGTTTCGGAAAACCTGCCCCTCGAGCGCTTCGAGCTTCCGAGGCAGGAGGCGATAGAATACGTTGAAAAGCTCGGCGAAACGTACAAGGCGGAGCTGATAAGGGATCTGCCCGAGGATGCGATAATCAGCTTTTACAGACAGGGCGAGTTCGTCGACCTCTGCGCCGGTCCCCACGTTGAGTCAACCGGCAAGGTCAAGAACATAAAGATCATGAGCATCGCCGGCGCATATTGGCGGGGCAGCGAGAAAAACAAGATGCTCAAGAGGATCTACGCCACGGCATTTGAAAAGAAGGCTGACCTTGACGCATACCTCACGATGCTTGAGGAGGCGAAAAAGCGTGACCACAGAAAGATAGGAAAGGAGCTCGGTCTTTTCACGATAATGGACGAGGGTCCCGGCTTCCCGTTCTTCCTGCCCAAGGGAATGGTGCTCAAAAACACGCTCATCGAGTATTGGCGTGAGGTACACAAGCGTTACGGCTATGTTGAGATCTCCACCCCCATAATACTCAGCAGGCAGCTTTGGGAGACGAGCGGACACTGGGATCATTATAAAGAGAATATGTACACCACGCTCATCGACGAGGAGGATTTTGCAGTAAAGCCGATGAACTGCCCGGGCGGCATGCTGGTTTACAAATCCGAAATGCACTCCTACCGTGACCTGCCCCTGCGTATGGGCGAGCTCGGACTCGTGCACCGCCATGAGCTGTCGGGTGCGCTCCACGGTCTGTTCCGCGTGCGTTGCTTCACGCAGGACGATGCGCATATATTCATGACCTGGGAGCAGATGAAGGACGAGATAAAGAACGTCGTAAGGCTGTTTGACGAGGTGTATTCGGTGTTCGGGCTTAAATACAGCATCGAGCTTTCGACCATGCCCGAAAGCCATATCGGCGACGTGAAGGACTGGGATTTTGCAACGGAAATGCTGCGCCTTGCCGTGACCGAGATGGGCAAGGACTTCGAGGTAAATGAGGGCGACGGCGCATTCTACGGACCAAAGCTCGACTTCCACCTTGCGGACTGCCTCGGACGCACGTGGCAGTGCGGCACGATCCAGCTTGATATGCAGCTCCCCGAGCGCTTCGACCTTGAATACGTCGGACAGGACGGTCTTAAGCATCGCCCCGTTATGATACACAGGGTAGTTTTCGGCTCCATCGAGCGCTTCATAGGCGTTATAACCGAGCATTTTGCCGGCGCATTCCCGACTTGGCTCGCTCCCGTGCAGGTATCTGTCATGGCGATGACCGACCGCACGGCCGAGGCGGTAGTGGATGTAAAAGCGCAGCTTGAGGCGGCGGGGCTTAGGGTCGAAACCGACCTCAGAAACGAGAAGATAGGCTTCAAGATCCGTGAGGCGCAGATGCAGAAGATACCGTATATGCTCATAATCGGCGACAAAGAGGTTGAAAACGGCGTTGTTGCCGTGCGCTCGAGAAAGGGCGGCGACCTCGGCACGATGACGCTGGAGGACTTCCTTGCAAAGATCCAAAGCGAGGTAAACGAAAAGCTCTGATCCCCAAATTTCGGGTAAAGCGAAGGCTCGGACGGTTTTCCGTCCGAGCCTGTTTTCG
>JAEDJH010000079.1 GCA_016296415.1 Clostridia bacterium
AGCCTGTCAAGACCGGCTTGAAGCGGCTCTTGATGAGCAAACGAACCTCCCATAACGGCGGAAGGACGATTTTCCCCGTGAAAATCGCTGCCGCAGGTGACCGCCATCCCGTACTGACCTGCGAGCGACAAAAACAGTTGAAGCTGCCCGTCGGTCGTTTTCGGATAATATGCCTCCAATCCCCAAAGCCCAATTTCGGCAAGCTCCGATATGGTTTTATGGGGATTTTTCTTTATTTTGCAGGGATGCGCCAGCACCGAAACACCGCCTGCACCGTGTATCAGCTTTATGGCGTCCTCGGAGGAAACCCTGTCGAAGTCTGCGTATGCGGCTCCGGTCTCGCCGAGAAACTTTTCAAACGCATCGGCACGGCTTGCGGCGGCACCCATCTTCACAAGCGCATTTGCAATATGCAGTCTTGTCAGCGTTCCGTCCGGAGCATCATACTCGATATAGGGCGCAGCATCTATTCCGAGCCGCAGGAGATTTTCCAGTATTTTATCGTTTCGTCTGCGCCGCTCTGCGTTCTGGCGTTCAAGCAGGGCTCTAAGGGGCGCATTGTTTATATCTATGCCAAGCCCGAGTATATGCAGTTCCTCGTCGTGCATGGTGTCAAGCTCAACGCCGCTTATAACATGAAGTCCGAGCCTTTTCCCCACCTCCGAAGCCTCCGTCACGCCGGCAACGCTGTCATGGTCGGTCAGGGCTATAACGCCTATGCCATGCGTTGCCGCATGAAGCATAAGCTCCGTCGGTGAAAGTGTCCCATCGGACATATTCGAATGGGTGTGCAGGTCGAATATCATATCGTTCCTCAGATCAGCGCATGGGGTTGTTGTTCCTGCAGTGATGCTCACGTTCGCCGGGGTCTGCATAATAGCCCTCGCCCCTTTGTCTTTTGGGTCTTGAAAACAGCTTGCTCTCCTCGCCCTTGAATATCCTTATTATGTTATCCCTATGCCTTATCATAATGAGCAGCCAAATAATGACGCAAAGCACGATTATCGGAATGTTGTAAATGTCGTGTATTACCGTCGCCGCACAGAACAGTGTTATGCCGATGAGCGAGCCGACGGAAACCATCTGCGTGGCATAGATGATGATAAACGCAACCACGGTGACAATCGCCGCAATTATCGGTGCTATCATATACGCAACGGCCAGTGAGCAGGCAACGCCTTTGCCGCCCTGAAAGCCGAAGAAAACGGGAAAATCGTGTCCGAGTATCGCTCCGAGTCCTGCCGCATAGCCGCCTACCGTGACAAAATCTGCGCCGAGTACCACCGCATCGCTGTTTAAAAAGCTCAATATCAGCCTTCCTATCAGCACCGCCGCAATGCCCTTTGCAAAATCCCCAAAGAATGTCACAATGCCCGGTTTCATGCCAAACACCCGCAGCATATTCGTGGTGCCTGCATTTCCGCTTCCGTGCTGCCTTACATCATCCTTAAACACCGCACGGCTTATTATTACCGCCGTTTCGATATTTCCTATCAGGTAGCCAACTATTAGGCTTAACGCAACGAGAAAATATTCCATCTATGTTCTCCGTTTCTTTCATGCTTTGCCGTTTTGGAAAGCCGTCATTCCTGTTGGTTTTCCTTTTTTCCCCTGACCTCGGACTGCGCCTTTTCGCTTTCACGGGTCCTTGCGATTATCCTTATCGGGGTGGCATCCAATCCAAATGATTTCCTCAAATAGTTTTCAAGATACCTCTTATACGAAAAATGCATCAGGTCGGCATCGTTCACAAACAGCACGAACGTCGGCGGCTTGGTTGAAACCTGAGTGGCATAGTATATCTTCAGCCGTCTGCCGTTATCCGTCGGCGGTTCGTTCACGCTTATCGCCTCGTTCACGATGTCGTTCAGCACGCCCGTGGAGATTCGCCTGCAGTTTTGCTCATATACAAGGCGCACCAGATCCATAATTTTGTTTACCCTCTGCCCCGTCTTTGCGGAAATGAACAGCATCGGCACATAGTCCATGAACGCAAGGTCCGCCTTGAGCTTTTTCTTGAATATCTCTATGGTATGCGTATCCTTTTCGATCAAGTCCCATTTGTTTACGATTATCGCCGACGCCTTACCCTCCTCATGGGCGTAGCCGGCTATCTTCACGTCCTGCTCGCTCATGCCGCTTGATGCGTCTATGACTATCAAAACCACGTCGGCACGCCTTATTGCGCCAAGCGAACGGATGACGCTGTAACGCTCGACGCTTTCATCCTCTATGGCTCTTTTTCTCCGTATTCCTGCGGTATCAACGAGTATATAGGACTCACCGTCCACCTCAAACGGGGAATCTATCGCATCCCTCGTAGTGCCGGGAATGTCGCTGACTATCGTTCGTTCCTGCCCCAAAAGCTTGTTTACAAGGCTCGATTTACCCACGTTCGGCTTGCCCGCAAAGGCGATGCGAACCGCTTCACCCTCCTCCTCGGCGTCGTGCTTCGGGAAGTGGGCAACAATCGCATCGAGCAGATCGCCCAGTCCCAGCCCCTGCTCTGCTGAGATGGTCATCGGCTCGCCTATACCGAGCGCATAAAAATCGTAAACCACGTCCTCAAACTTCGGGTGGTCAACCTTGTTCACCGCAAGCACTATTGGCTTTTTGCATCGCCTGAGCATATCCGCAACGTCCGAGTCGGTGCTCGTTATGCCCTCCCTGCCATCGGTCAAAAACAGTATTACGTCAGCGGTATCTATCGCAAGCTGCGCCTGTCTGCGCATCTGGACACTGATAATATCGTCCTTAACGGGCTCAATTCCGCCCGTATCTATGAGCGTGAACGAATAGTCCAGCCATTCCGCATCGCCGTATATCCTGTCCCTGGTCACGCCGGGCGTGTCCTCGACTATAGCTATCCGCTTCCCCGTCAGTTTATTAAACAGCGTGGATTTTCCCACATTCGGACGGCCCACAACCGCCACAATAGGCTTTGACATAATTTCTTTTACCTTTCCGTTGGTTACATTTATATATTGAACAATTCTTCGATAAACGCTCCGCCGTCAAAAGCGCTCATGGCGACAAGCTTTTTGCCGAGCCGCTTTTGAAGCTCTCCGAGCCGCATTCCGTCGAGGAAAATGTCGTCGTTTGCACGCATCATGCACTCAGGCAGCAGCAAAGCCCTTCCCGAAAGCCGCCCCTTGAGCTGCTCCTCAATATCCCTTGCGGATACAAGCCCCGCAACCGTTACGGTTTCTCCCAAATAGCGGTTTTTCACTGGATGCACCTTTATCTCTATTCCGTACGGCTTCAGCTTGCCAAACAGTTCCTGCAAAAACGCCGCCGCACTCGTGCCGCTTACCGCATCGTACCTTTTCTTTACCGGAAGTATCGGCCGCCTGCGTTCCGAAAGCGCCTCAAGCAGCTCCCTTTCAAACTTTCTCAGCAGCCCTACGCCGTTTTCAAGCTGTAAAAAGTCATCGTAGTTACCGTACTCCGGAAGCTCCTCCCCTGCGGCGATATACATTTCATCCGAGGCATATACAAAGCCTTCGCCGTACTTTTTACGCATCTCCTTCTGCATCGCTTCGATCCTTGCTACGGTTTCCCGTGCCTCGCCGCCGGTCATGCACCGAAGCGGATACAGCCCCTCTCTGTGCGCCGTCAGTCCGACGGGGACGACCGCCACCGAGCGTGCATGGGGGTACAGCGCCTTCAAGTCGCCAAGCGTCCTGTCAAGGTGCTCCCCGTCATTTATCCCCGGGCACAGCACTATCTGGCAATGGAAGCCGATTCCACGCTCCGCAAGCCTTTTCAGCCTTTCGTTTATCAGACCCGCGGTCGGATTTTTCATCATCATTATGCGAAGCTCCGGCTCGGTGGTATGCACCGATATGTAAAGGGGGCTTACCTCCCTCCTGAGTATGCGCTCAAACTCCGCCTCCGAAACGTTGGTGAGAGTAATATAGTTGCCCATTATGAGGGACATTCGCCAGTCGTCATCCTTGACATGGAGCGTCTCGCGTCCGCCCCTCACCATCTGGTCAATGAAACAGAACAGACAGTGGTTTTTGCACGAGCGTATCCCGCCGATAAGGTCGTCGGCAAAGTTAAGTCCGAGCGGCTCGTAAAGCTCCTTTTTCAAAAAGGCTTTCACCTTGGCTCCGTCGGGCGTCCTGTACTCGACGGTTATATCCTCGTTTGTGCAAAGCTTTTCATAGTCGATTATGTCTATGACTTCCTCGCCGTTTATCGTTAAAAGGGCAGACCCCGACACGATATTCAGCCTTGCGGCGGCGGAATTGTCATCCACCGAACAGATTATATGTTCCAAGGTCACTTTCCCCCTTCTTATCTGCGTCGCAGACAATGACGCTTGCATATTAGTTTTATTATACCGATTTTATCCTTTTTTTGCAACGCCGCAATTTCTCGGACCGGGGGGGCTCGGTGATA
>JAEDJH010000021.1 GCA_016296415.1 Clostridia bacterium
ACACGCTTTTATAAAGAAGCAGGCGCCGGTGGTTCACAGCGCCCGCAATTTTCTTTATTCCTGCGTTTTATCGGTATCGTTTTCCTCAAGTCTGTCGCATATTCGGTCAAGCCAGTCGCCGCTGAACAGCTCTATAAGTCCCCTGTCGCACATGGAGGCAAGCTGATTCATAATGGGCAGCTTCGCCACATTTTCGATCCCGTACCTTTCGGCAACCTCCTCTATATGGCTCTCGCCGTATATGGAATGGCGCTTTTTGCAGTCGGGACACTCAAAATACGACATATTCTCCACAAGCCCGAGCACGGGGATATTCATCATATTCGCCATTTTGACCGCCTTTTCCACGATCATGGAAACAAGCTCCTGCGGCGAGGTTACAACGATTATGCCCTGTACGGGGAGCGATTGGAACACCGTCAGCGGAACGTCGCCCGTTCCCGGAGGCATATCGACAAACATAAAGTCAACGTCGTTCCAGATAACGTCCGTCCAGAACTGCTTTACCATACCGGCAATGACAGGACCTCTCCATACCACGGGATCGGTATCGTTTTCAAGCAGCAGATTTGTTGACATTATCTGTATGCCCGTTTTACTGAGATTCGGATACAGGCCATCCTCGCTTCCCATAGCTTTTCCCGTTATTCCAAACAGCTTTGGGATGGACGGACCCGTAATATCGGCGTCCAATACCGCCGCCTTGTATCCTCGCCTTTGCATGGCAACCGCCAAAAGCGAGGTAACAAGCGATTTTCCAACGCCGCCCTTGCCGCTTACAACGGCATATACCTTCTTTACCCTTGCCATCGGATGCAGGTCTGCGGCAAAGTTCGGTTTTTCCCTCGAGCTGCAGTTTGCGCTGCAGGTTTCGCAATTATGAGTACATTCTTCCATCTGTCATCGTCCTTTCGATTATCATGCTTCGATTATAATCCCCAAAAAAATATTGTCAATCCCGCTTTGCAAGCTCCGCCACCTTCGGAAACATTTTCATAATGTAGGCATAGCCGCCCTCGCTGTGAGGGATAAGGCAATTGCTGCAATCCTTTATGCCTCCGTCGATATAGACGAAATTTCCGCCGCACCTGTCCCCGAGCGCATACAGTGGGCAATAGCAAAACAGGCAGTTGAAGTCCTCCGGCTTCTCCGTTTCGTGGCACGGAAAAAACTCGCACTTTGAGTGATTGATAAACATATAATTCGGTCGTTTCGGTTCCATTCTTCTCCGTTTCCGTGTGCTTTGGCTATTTTTATTCCGCACAGCACCTTTATGTTAATTATAACCCGGCGGACACATACAATGCAAGCGTAAAGCCGTTCCCCGACTACGTCTTAATGCAGCCAATCCCTGACGCCCGAACAACAATAAAACAAAACGGGCGGTCTTTCCACTTGACAGCATTCGGCAAAAGGACTACCATTTAATATTATGTAACCGGCATAGGAGGAATTAAAAAATATGAATGTGAACGCTTTCGTTGAATATCGAAACAAAGTGGTTGAAAACTGTTCAAAGGTTATACTCGGCAAAGATGACGTCATAGAGCTCGTCCTGGCGTGTTTCGTATGCTCGGGCAACGTTTTGCTCGAGGACCTGCCCGGTACGGGTAAGACGATGCTTCTAAGATCGTTTGCAAAGACGATAGGCGGCGATTTCAAACGCATACAGTTCACCCCAGACCTTCTCCCCGCAGACCTTACGGGAATTAACTTCTACAACCGCAAAACGGGCGAATTCGAGTTCAGACAGGGCCCGCTGTTTTCAAATATAATACTTGCCGACGAGATCAACCGTGCTACGCCGAGGACTCAATCGAGCCTCCTTGAGGCGATGGAGGAGCGTCAGATAACCGTTGACGGCGTAACGACAAAGCTCAGTGAGCCCTTCATGGTCATGGCAACGCAGAACCCCATCGAGTCCTACGGCACCTTCCCCCTCCCCGAGGCGCAGGTTGACCGCTTTTTCATGCGTCTTTCGCTCGGCTATATGACGAGGGAGCAGGAGATCGAGGTAATTTCACGTCCGTCCACAGCAAAGATAGTCGATGAGCTTGAAACGGTCGTTTCCCGTGAGGAGACAGAGTATGTGCGAAGCAATTTCCACGAGGTCACCATCTGTGACGACGTTAAAAACTACATTATGAACATAATCAATGCCACCAGGCTTGATACAAGGCTCTCTTCCGGCGTTTCCACAAGGGGCGGCATTGCGCTTTATAAGGCTTCGCAGGTCATTGCGGCGTTCAACGGCCGTGACTTTGTGCTTCCCGAGGATGTCAAGTACGTTGCACCGCACGTGCTCGGTCACAGGATAACCATCGTCGGCGGCGTAAGGCCCAAGGACATAAGCAAGCGCATAACGGAGATAATCGACTCCGTTCCCGTACCGACGGAAGTGATGTAAATGTTAGTAGTTGTTGTATCTGTCATAATACTTGCGATAATACTCGAGATTATCTCGTACAAATTCGCTGTTGATGGGATCCAATATCAGATAACGCCCTCCAAAACTCCGGTCGAACCGAACGAAACGCTCGATCTTGTAACCGTACTCGAAAACCGTTCAAGGCTGCCCAAAACATTTGTAGAGGTATGCGAAACGGTGCCGGATACGCTTAAACTCTCCAAGGGCACCGCCTCCACGCTCTCCGATACCGGCAGGGAATATTCCGATGCCCAAAGCGAAACCGCCGCAGACAAGCTCGTAAGCAGCTTGGGACAGGGTGAGGACGAGATTTCGGTAAAGCGTCAGGACAGCACGATAAAAAGCACCCTCTACCTCCTGCCGAAACAGCGGCTTGAGCGAAGAACCTCTATCAGCTTTGAAAAAAGAGGCAGATATCTTTTCAGAGGCAGTACGGTTTCCTGCGGAGATTTTCTCGGTTTTAAACAAAAGACGAAGGAATTTAAGTTCTTCAAGGAGGTCATCGTAACGCCTACCCGTGCCGAAAGCATAGAGCTTGATAAGCTTCTTGGCGGCTTTATGGGCGATATTTCCGTCAGGCGCTTTCTGCATGAGGACCCCGTCCTGACGATCGGATTCCATGAATACACCGGCACCGAGCCGATGAAAAACATTTCCTGGATACGAAGCGCAAAGTCCGATGACGAGCTGTACGTGAAAAGCTTTGACCATACCATCGAGCCATGCGCCACCGTCATTTTGAACGTGGAGATTCAGCGCACCAAGAGAGGCAGGCAGTCCAGCGACGATGCGGTCATGATGATCGAAAAATGCTATTCCGTCGCAAGAACCGTTTGCGAGCTAATGGATTCAAAGGGCATAAAGTACAGCTTCATCACCAATGCAAGGGCTGTGGGCTCGGAGAAGATCTGGCCCGATGCGGTTGACGGCATGGGGCAAAACCATCTCAATGCAATTCTCGAGGGTTTGGGACGTGCCACCCACGTTGCGGAGGAGTCATTTGCGGCGTCGCTGTCAAAGGCCGCCGCCCACGCACAGCAGGGACGTTCACACATAATCATCACTCCGCAGATCACCCCTGCGCAGATGCCCGCCGTTGAGCGTCTTAAGCTCCTGTCAGGCACGGAGGTCGCCGTAATAGAAACCTGCAGCCTCGAGATTTAAGAAAGGAGAGCGTTTATGATATCCATAGTGCTGCTTGACTGCATGTTCTACCTTTCGATATTCTTCATCGTGGGCGGATATGTTGCCTCCCTTTTCGGGAAGCTGACCTCCCCCATGCTGCACTCCTTTTTCATATACGCTTTTTCGGGACTTTTATGCTATAAGCTCGGCCGCATAAGCGGCAAGCCGCAGCTTCGTTTTTTGGCACTCATACCTGTTGCTTTCTGCATAGTTTTCTTCACCGAATGGAGCAACGGGACAATGCTTGCCGCCGACATTATTTGTGTAATACCTGCGACCGTTTTCCTGTTTTTGAGAATAAAAAAGCAGGACTACGTTGCAAATTATCATGACCAACGCACATTTACAACGAGAGCTGTCGTGGTGTTGACGCTCATCTGCTTGGTGTCGCAGTTCATCCCCGGCTCTCTTACCGCCGATGAGCTCACATGGCCGTACTACCTCGTGATGCTCGTAAGCGGAATATGCCTTTTGAGGGCGCTCAGGCAGTCCGAGAAGGTCGCCGATACCGTTCGCTATCAGCTGCTGAACATCTCAATAGCACTCGTGACCTGCGTGCTCGGCTTTTTCGGAAGCACCCTGCTCCGGCTGATACTTACGCCCATGAAAAAGCTGTTTTCCGTGCTGCTTGACGATTGCGGCGAGTCCGTAAAGGAAATGCTCGGCAATATTGCGGATATTCGCCGACCTGCACAAAGCGGCAATCAGCAGACACAGCCTACGCCCGACAGCAATGATGCGCAAGCCGTAATGCCCGGCGACTCCGAAAGCCTGTATCAGGAAAAGGACTTTGGCACCTACGGCGGCGAACTGTCCCCATTTATGCTGATACTGCTTTCGCTGGCGGTATTCGCAACAGTGGGAATAATACTGTTTATATTTACAAGACGCCGAAGCAGGGAAGCAAACGGCGACTTGACCGCCGAAACAAGGAGTACCATAGACGATACCGGCTCTGCAGGCGCAGGCGTGGTCTCGGGACTGCTTTCAAGGATATTCAAGGGCTTTTCCATGAGCAACGAGAGCAAGGTTCGGCAGTTTTTCAAGCAGACTGTGCTTTTGGCATTCCCTGACACCACTCAGCTCAAAAACACCATGACAAGCTCCGATATGGCGCATTACTGCGTAATCTCCCGCTTGGATGCGGACGCCGTTTTGGAGCTTCACACGCTCTACATAGCCGCACGCTACGGACACGGCTGCAGTGCTGCCCAAACAAGGCGTGCAAAGGAGCTGTATGCGCTTATCCGCAAGGATTACAGACGTATGCAGCAAAGCAAGGTCATGCCGCTATAACCGAAACGGCGGCAGACAGGAGGTTGCAAATTGACACTCATAGTAATTTCAAGGCTTATTTCACAGTTTTCGCTCTATTTTATGCTGAGCGGCTATATAGCCTCGGTGGCGTTTGAGCTTAAATCGCCCCCGTTCATTCCGTTTTTAATAACCGTGGCCATCGCTTACGGCTGCTACGTCCTTCGCTCCAAGACCGGCAAAAAGCTGCTGAGTCTGCTTCCCCTGCTCGGACTCGGGCTGTGCTTTGGGTTGTTTGTACACTACGGCTATTCCGACGATTATTGGATAGGCGATCTGTTCTGCCTTGTTCCGCCGTCGGTAATACTTATCAGCACGGTGCTTCGCAACAACTTCGTTTCCTCTCAGGGCGTATTCAGAAGCTTTTTTGTAAAGGCATTCATAATCGCAACGGTGCTTTGCATCGCCTCGATCCTGTATCCCGGCAGTCTGTATGCAGAGCAGCTTACCCTCCCGTTTATGCTCACGCTGCTCCTGTCCGGCATATTGCTTATGCGTACACTGAGGCAGGATCCCTCGGTATATCTCAAGCGCAGATATCAAATCGTAAACGGAATAATCGTCGCCGCAGGCTGTACGTTCGGCCTTATTCTCAGCACATTTCTCACAACGCTGCTAAACATACTCGGTGTGACGGGCAATGCGTTTACGGATCTGATTTCCGTCGATCTGCACGATCGCTACGTAACGTATAATAACCTCAAAAACCCGAAATACCAAAAGCCTGAGCGCACCGAAAGCATAATCGAGTATTTCGAGCATTATAACCAATGGGAGCTTGATGAAGAATGGTTGAGCAGCCTTGGAATAAAGGAGCCGAGCCTGTTCATCAGAAAAACCTTTGAGGATGACGATCCCACGCCAAAATGGCTCATTATACTCGTTGCCGCAGCAATCATCATAACCCTCGGCGCAATAGTGTTCGTGCGACGGTCGAGGCTGAAGCGCCGCAGGCAGCTGCCCGCATGGGAAAAAACCTCTGCGGACGAAGCCGCCCATGCGCCCACGACCGACCTTCGCTCCATCCTTTTCCCCACCAATGAGCAAAAGGTCAGGCGTTATTTCAAGAAAATCGTTTCCTGCCTTACAAACGACGGTGTATTCGTATCCCCGGCGTGGACCAGCACGGAGATGTTCAATGCACTTATCAATAACGGCTATGACCCTGCAAGCAGCAAGAAGCTGCACAGGCTTTACATCAAGGCACGCTACGATCTGCAGGCCGTGATCGGCGACGATGATGTAAAGGCCGCAAGAGAGCTTTACATCAGGCTCAGGCGCCGCAAAGCAAAGAACGTCACCAAAGCCGATGCCCCATACGTCTCGCCAACAAACGCATAGCGTACAGTAACAATAAAACTCGGGAGAAGCCGCTTTTGCTCCTCCCGTTTTTATTATGCTTTATTCTGCTTTTTTAGTCTTTTCTACGGCTCGCCTTCTCTTATACTCGCCCCACATTCTGAATCCCGTGGATACAAACAGCACTCCCACCGCCATTGCGCCGGAGATCGCCGCCGTCGCCAGCCCTTTGCTCCACGCCTCTGCGCCTTGATTTGCGGCGATGAAATTCATCGTGTAGTATATGCCGGCACCCGGTATAAGCGGAACAAGTGCCGCCATGAGGTATGATGTCGCAGGGTGCTTGCGTATTCTCGCCACAATTTCAGCATAAAATGCACTTATTCCGGCAGCAATGAAGTAGCTCGCCGGTTCGGGCAGACCGAGGCGTATGCAGGTGCTGCATACAAAGCTGGCGATCACACTTCCGAACATACAATGTATAAGACCTTTGCCGTGGGTGTTTATCATAAGGCTGTAGCCGAGCGATCCAATCATACCCGCAGCACATTCAACCGCCAAGCCATGCTCCACAAGGTTTTCGCTTCCCGGTATCGCTCCCCACAGGTGTCTTGTCAGGCTGATCGCCGTACCCGTTCCGACAACGAGTGCAACGGCGATTATCAGCACCTGAACGAGTCGGTTTACACCCGACATCGTGTCTCCGTAAATTATGTCACGCAGGCTGTTTGTGAGCAAAAACCCGGGAACAAGCATCATCATAGTACCGATCGACGCAACGTCCGCATTGTCGCATATTCCGATTGCGGCAAGTCCGTAGGCGCTGAAAGCGATAATGAATCCGCCCGCAAACGTCTTAAAAAACGTATTTGCATTCAAAAAACCCATGAGGCGCATGAAAAATCCGGTTGCAACACCGCAAATACCTGCGCTCAGCGCATCCATTATGGTCCCCTTGAAGAATATGGCAAATCCTGCGGCAAGAATAAAGTCGGCAAGATAGTAGATAAAAAGGTTATACGTGCGAACGGAGGCATCCGTTTCCGCAAGCAGTTTTTTCGCCTCCCGTATAGGAGGAGTTTCTCTGCACAGCCTTCTGCACAGTGCGCTGTAGCGTTCTATGCCATCTATGGAGGTGTCGCTGTTCTGTATCCTGCGGATCTTCGTATATACCTGCCCATCGTCGGTTTCAAGGCTGCCAAAAATACTTCCGGGTATAACAAAGGCATCCACTTTTTCAACACCGTATGCCCCAACGGTGCGAACTATCGTTTCCTCCACACGGTATGTTTCCGCACCGCTTTTCTGCAAACGAGCCGCAAGCGACACGGTAAGCTCCAAAAGCTCCTCATAGTTCACGGAAGTATCCATTACAGCCTCTCCTCAATAAATGTTGGTATGCAGTATAGCACCGAAAAGCATAAAAATCAAGCATTCCGCCATCAGCCAAGTAATTGCTCTCGAATAAATAAACCGCCCGTGACAACACCACAGGCGGAGCATTTACTTGCAAAGCATTCCTGCCTTATTCGTTTTCCTCGCTCGGCACACGGCCCATCAGCAAATACGTAAAGTCCTCATCGGCAACGACCTTCCAGCTTCCGTCAACGAGCTTGAGCTTAACGTCACCCGTCATCGTGAACATCTCTATTTCGGGATCAAAATAGATGCTTTCCCAAAGGGCAATAAGCTCATCCTCGTTCATGCTGCTGCCGCTGTCGTACTGGGCGAGAACGTACCGTTCAAACGCCGCACCGGAATCAACGCCTGTGAACTTTAAGGTCGCAGTGGCATTGTTATCATCGTCATAGCTTATCGACTCGATGCTGCAATCCAGACGTGCATACATTGCGCTCGCTATGCGCTCATCAACGCTTCCCTTTTGGGGAATGTCACCGAAAGCGCTTACGCCTTCTTCCGATTCAAGTCCCATATCTATGAAGTATCTGCCTATTCCGGCCGCATCAAGATCCTTGAACGCCTGAATGCCGGCAATTATCGCATATTCCGCACTCCCCTGAGCATGGGTGTTCTCGATAACCACCTTGTCCGCAGGCCTTTTCGCATCGCAGGCGATTGCCGAAAACACAAGCATGCAACAAATTATCGCAGTCAATGCAATTACAAAACTTTTTTTCATTACCGTGTATCTCCTTCAGCTTTATGCTGCTTTAATATACTGCTCAGACGCATAAACTCCTCCACTCCGAGAGCCTCCGCACGAACATTTTCATCCCTGCCGAGCTCGGACAAAGCGGAAATTATACTTTCCTTGCCATAGCTGCCCTTTAGGTTGTTCACCAAGGTCTTTCGCCTGTTCGAAAACGCCTCCTTCAGCAGTCCGTCCAAGCCTGCGCCGCACACTCTGTCGAGCTTTTGCAAAAGCACTACGGACGAGTGGACCGTCGGCTGCGGATAATATGACTGCGGCGAAAGCTCCGCAATACGCTCTGTCCGATATTTTGCATTCGCAAGCACCGTAAGCGGTCCGTAAACCTTCGATGACGGCTTTGCAAAGAACCTTTCGGCGGCCTCCTGCTGAACCATCAGCACCATCGAAGCTATATTCAGCCTGCTTCTGAGCAGCTTCATGCAAATCGGCGTTGTAATATAATACGGCAGATTTCCTGCGACGCATATTTCTTTCTCATCGGAAAGAAGCGCAAGACCGTCTATATCCAGGTCCATAAAGTCCGCCATTATCAGCTCTGCGTTTTTACATTGTATGCAAAGCTCCCTCAGCGCCGGCTCAAGGCTTTTATCCACCTCTACCGCAATTACACGCTTGGCTTTTCGTGACAATGCCTGCGTTAGGGTTCCAAGCCCCGCACCTATCTCAAGTACGGTTTTCCCCTCAAAAACAGGCAGTCCCGCAATGACGTCAAGCTGCGCCCCGTCAATAAGGAAGTTTTGTCCCAGAGCCTTGTTGGGCAAATGCTCCCACGCAGCGAGCTTCCCTTTCGTCAATTCAAGCAAGGTTGCCATATCAGCTTCTCGGCACATACACGCTTGATTTGAGTATGTAGATCTTGAACTGGCGTTTTCTGCCCCAGCGTATGCATTCCTTTCTCGTGTTGAAAAACAGGTCTATCTGGTTTTTGTTTCCGTCTTCGTAAAGCCTGAATGCGCCCGTATCGAGAGCCGTGCCATAGCCGTAGCCCGGCACGTAGAGCTTTGAATAGTAGGAAATAAACCGAGGATTTATTGCGATCGTGCCAAGATCCGGCCACGTTCCCATTGCCGTTCTGTTGCCCGTATGCGTATAGGCCGTACACTCAACGTACATAACGTCGGCTATCATATCGTCTGTGGGAGCTTTTCTCCATCTTCTCCACTCGCCGACATAGTTGGTTTGGTAGCGTATTTTCGTTCCAACCCTCATTACCTCGTCGATTGCGGGCGTTATGACCACCTGGTCAACGACCTCACGGCTGACCTCTATGCCGTTTTTAACTATAACACGCTGGGTTATTTGCTTTTCGCCGTCGCTGCCCTCCTGCTCCAATACCGTGTTTCCCTCATACATACTGTCGTCGTTGATGGTGACTTCGTTGTAGTTTAAAACCTTGTACGAGGTGTCGTACCGTATATTCACATCGGCATACTCTATTCGCATCCCTGCGGTCAGATCCTCGAACGACCTGTGCGAAAGCTCGTCGCAAACGTCATATCTGACGCCTGCTTTTTCAAGGGCATTGCCTACGGTTCCGCCCGTCACGTTAATGACGTCCACCGTATCCATGTGTGCAATGGCGACCGGAAACGCACGTTTGACCTCAATGTGCATTCCGTTTTGCAGATCCATATCCTCGGAAAGCATCGTTTTCACGGTCTTTGGTGCATCGGTCTCCTGCTCGCTGTCAAAAGCGGAAATAGCCCGATACTCCGCAAAAACCTCATCGCCCTCTTTCAATTCAACGCCAACCGTATTCAGAAATTCAAAGACGCTCATCTCGGACGTTCTGTATTCCGCAGTCCGCCCATCGGCGTTTACGGTTACGCTCATTCCCGAATCCGGAGCCGAAACAACCACTCCGAAGAATACTGACGATGCGAGCAGCAATGCAGCAAGACCTATGCTCATTCCTGCATAGAAGGCTTTCTTGCCTTTCGAAGCCTCGTTTCCCTCAGCGTCCACCGAATGAAATTCCTTTATGCTCTCGGTCAGTCCCTTTTTTGCATCGGAGAGCTTGGGTTTTAGCGAGATAAATAAGCCCTTGAGCTTACACCGCAAGGATGCAAAGTATGTCCTGACACGTGAAAATATATCCTTGATGTTCAATTTAGCCTTTTCAGGGTTGGTTTCCATGTTCATACATCCATCCTCTCCTAACATAAATTATTGCCCTTTCACCGAACATTCGATAAAAGCACATCATATTTTAGCATAAGCTGAGTTGCGTGTCAAATACGGCGAATATTTCATGGGAATACAAAAAGCCGCCCATTTTTTGGGGCGGCCCTTTAGCTTCACTTTCAGTTTGCGGTCATATCATCAACGAATATTGTCGTTATCCCGTTTGTTTCCAACGATGCGTTTTCCTCCGCCGTCTTTCTCTCGTTCTCCTCACGAGTCTCGAAGAACTTCATTGCGACCTGCGGGAAAAGGGCGTAGCTCAGAACATCCTCATCGTTCCTTGCGTGTTCACCGGCTTCTTCTCTGCACTTTTCAAACTCGGGAGCGAGCAGATCGGCAGGACGGCAGGTAATAGGCTCCTTGTCCCCGATCGCCATTTTACGCACTTCCTCATTGACGGGTGCGGGCAGTCTGCCGTATTCGCCGGCAAGCACAGCCTTCGACTCCTTAGTGAACATCTTGTAGCGCTGTCCGCTAATAACATTGAGTACCGCCTGCGTTCCGACGATCTGACTTGTGGGAGTTACGAGCGGCGGATAACCGAAATCCTTCCTTACCCTCGGTATCTCCTCGAGAACCTCGTAATATTTATCCTCGGCATTCGCCTGCTTAAGCTGTGAAACGAGGTTTGAAAGCATTCCGCCCGGAACCTGATACATCAATATGTTGGTATCGACCTTGAGCGACTTGTCCGAGATGAATCCGTCCGCCTTAAGCCGCTCGGATACCTTCAGGAAATACCTCGAAGCCTTTGCAAGCTCACCGAGGTCTATGCCGGTATCCCTGTCCGTTCCCTTGAGCGTTGCAACGAGGGGCTCCGTTGCCGGCTGTGCCGTGCCGTTGCCCATTGCCGACAACGCACAGTCAACGATGTCAACGCCCGCCTGTGCGGCCATGAGGTAGGTCATGTCGCCCGTACCGGCCGTGTTATGCGTATGCAGATGTATCGGTACGCTTACCTCACTCTTCAGACGCTTAACCAAAGAGTACGCATCATACGGCAGAAGCAGGTTTGCCATATCCTTTATGCAGATGACGTCTGCGCCCATTTGCTCAAGCTCCTTGGCGAGCTTTACAAAGTAGTCCTCGTTGTGCACGGGGCTTACCGTGTAGCTTATCGCAGGCTCACATATTCCGCCGTACTTTTTGGTGTACTTTATCGCCGCCTCGAGATTTCTGACATCGTTCAGCGCATCAAATATACGCATGACCTCTATGCCGTTTTCAATCGCACTGCGGCAGAACTTTTCAACTATATCGTCGGCGTAATGCTTGTATCCGAGTATGTTCTGCCCTCTGAATAGCATCTGCAGCTTCGTTTTGGGAAGCGCTTTTTTGAGCTTTCTGAGCCTTTCCCACGGATCCTCGTTCAGAAATCTCAAGCAGCTGTCAAACGTTGCTCCGCCCCAGCATTCAAGCGACCAGTAGCCGATGCTGTCGAGCATTTCGCAGGCGGGAAGCATTTCCTCTATGCGCATACGGGTCGCAGCCTGCGACTGGTGCGCATCCCTCAATATAGTATCGGTTATCATCAATTTGGTCATACCGATCATCTCCTTTCATCAAAAGGTCGTCTCAATCATCAGCCGAACAATGCAAGCAAAACGCCTGCGGCAATCGCAGAGCCGATAACTCCGGCCACGTTCGGTCCCATTGCGTGCATAAGCAGGAAGTTTCTGGGATTCTCCTTCTGTCCGACGGTCTGCGCAACCCTTGCCGCCATAGGCACGGCCGAAACGCCCGCCGCACCGATAAGCGGATTTATCTTTCCGCCGGAAATCAGGTTCATCAGCTTGCCAAACAGCACGCCGCTTGCGGTTCCGAACGCAAAAGCAAGTACGCCCATCGCAAATATGCCCAGCGTCTGCCTTGACAGGAATGCCTCCGCCGTTGCGGTGGCGCCTACGGAGATCCCGAGGAATATGGTGACGATATTGATAAGCTCGTTTTGCGCGGTCTTGGAAAGTCTGTCAACCACTCCGCATTCCCTCAGGAGGTTGCCGAGCATCAGCATTCCGATCAATGCCGCCGCAGAAGGCACGAGCAGCGCAACGAATATCGTTACAACTATCGGGAAAATTATCTTCTCGGTTTTTGAAACGGGACGAAGCTGTTCCATAATGATGCAGCGTTCCTTCTTGGTGGTAAGCCACCTCATTATCGGGGGTTGGATGACCGGTACAAGCGCCATATACGAATACGCTGCGACCGCTATCGGCCCCAAAAGCTCCGGAGCAAGCATACTCGTAAGATAAATTGCGGTCGGTCCGTCCGCACCGCCGATGATACCGATCGAAGCCGCCTGCGCTTCGGTAAAGTCGATGCCGACATACTTGAGCAGCATCGCTCCGATAAACGCAAAGAATATTCCGAACTGCGCCGCAGCGCCGAGGAACAGGCTCTTCGGATTTGCGATAAGCGGACCGAAGTCGGTCATAGCGCCAACGCCAAGGAATATAAGCGACGGATATATGCCAAGCTTTACGCCGAGGTACAGATAATCTATGAAATTGGCGCCCTCGCTGAACGCTTTCCAGTCAACGTGTCCGCCGGCATAAAACTCGGGGTGAAAAAGCTCTGCACCCGGCAGGTTGGTAAGCAGCATTCCAAAGGCTATGGGAAGGAGAAGCATCGGTTCCCATTTTTTGACGATAGCGGCGTACAGAAGCACGCATGCCAGCGCCATCATGATCAATACTTTCCAATCTTCGCCTATTTGGGCGAATCCCATCTGGCCTATGAAATTCTTCAATACGTCAATAAATCCTTCCATAATGCCACCCGATTCATTATGCTATTATCGCAAGCAGCTCGCCGGATTCGACCGTGGCTCCTTTTTGAACCCTGATGTCAATGATCTTTCCGTCTATAGGAGCAAGTATCTCGTTCTCCATCTTCATGGCCTCAAGAATTATTATTGCATCGCCCGCCTTTACCGTGTCGCCTGCCTTTTTGTTGACGGCAAGTATGGTTCCGGGCATGGGAGATTCGATTTTGGTTCCGTTCCCTGCCGAAACGACGGGAACAGCCGTCTGTTTGGGCGCTTCAACGGGCTGCGCAGGTTTTACGGACTCGGACTTGACAGCGGTTGCCGCCGCTTCGCCCACGCTTATTTCATCAACTTCAATTTCATACTTTGAACCGTTAACATTGACAACAAACTTACGCATTTGAGTTCCTCCAGATTATTTGATTGTATAAAACAAACCGGCTTAGATACGCTTTATCGAGCGTATGCGTAAACCGGACATATCCTTTGCGCCCATATAGGCTGCTATTGCTGCGCTGACAGCCGCAACGACCTGCTGCCTCTCGGCGGTGTTCATAATATCCTGTGTATCGGCAGCGGGTACGGAAGTCACCGTCTCGGCGGAGGCAGCTTCTTTATTTTTGTTTCCTCTGCCGCCCCTGAGAATACGGCCCATAACACCGATCACAAGCACCAAAACAAACAGCCCTACAAATACAACGCCCATACCCATTAGGACGACATACCCGGGGCTGATACTACAAGGACAAACGCTCAAGTCCATGCAAAGATTACCTCCATAAATACTTTAGCTGCGATATGAAATCCCAACCCATTTATATTTATTCCATATACTTCGCCTTTTTCCTGCAACAAAATCGCCAATTTAAAATATATTTGGTTATCACCCGAATAATTACTTTTAATCGTTTATTTTATTTCACCGACCGCCTTGTTGAGCATATCAATCTCATCGCCGGTCAGTTTTCTCCATTCCCCCGGTCGGAGCTTCCCCAAAGTCAGACCGCCGAAACCAACCCTTTTCAGGCGCAGGGTATTATGCCCTATCGCCGCCAACATTCTGCGCACCTGCCTGTTTTTACCCTCGTGTATGGTTATGTACAGGGAGCTTCGTCCTGTTTTGGGATTATAATTCACCTTCTCCACCCTTGTCGGTGCGGTCATTCCGTCCTCAAGCAGCACGCCTTTTTGCAGATGTTCTCTTTCAGAGGGCGAAACCTGCCCGTCGCATACTACAAAATAGGTTTTGTTTATCATGTACTTCGGGTGCATCAGCCTGTATGCCAAATCCCCGTCGTTCGTGACAAGGAGCAGACCTTCCGAGTTGATGTCGAGCCTCCCGACGTTATACACTCTGTACGGTATATCCTTAAATACCTCAGCTATCGTCTTTCTTCCCTGAGGGTCTTCCATGGTGCATATAACCCCGAGAGGCTTGTTAAGCATCAAAATCACCTTTTCCTCTGTATAGGATACGGTTTTACCGTCAACCTCTACAGTGTCGCCGTTTTCAACGCTCATGCCGACGGACGCAGTGCAGCCGTTTACCTTTACCCTGCCCTGCCGTATCAGCTCCTCGCAGGCTCTCCTCGACGCCACTCCTGCATCCGCCATATACTTTTGAAGTCTCATTCTTCCGCCTTCGGGCGGCTTTTACCAGATATTGAACAAAATATCGAGATAATCCGCCAGTTCGTATTTCGGCGCATCCTCCGCAGCGGTAAGCTCAGCCCTGCAGATCAGCATCGTACCGTCGTAAAGCTCCACATATCCGAGAACATCGCCCGTATATATCGGCGCCGATACGCCCGTATCGAGCAGCACCCGTGTTTCGTACCTGCTGTCTTGATAGGAACACACCGGTAATATTATATCCTCATTTACCGTCAATGCCAACAGTTTTTTACCGCTTCCGCTGACCCGCACTCTCGCAAGCACGTCCCCCCGGCTTACAAACGTCTGCATTTGGTAATTTTCGTGCGCATGATTCAGTAGGTTCGCCGAATCGACAAATATGTTTCCCGAGTTCAGCACCACGCCGACGGTTTCCATGCCGCCCTTGTCCGCCGAAAACACAAGGCATTTGCCCGCCGCCTTCGTATAGCCCGTCTTTATGCCCGTCGCACCCTCATACTGCCAAAGCAGCTTGTTCTTGTTTTTAAGGTATCTTACGGAGTTTCCCGTCTCCGTACTGTAATACACCGTTGAAACAATTTTCCTGAAAGTTTCGTTGTTCATCGCCTCCCTTGCGATGAGCGCAAGCTCATAGGCGGTTGTATAGTGCTCATCGTCGTGCAGACCGTTCGGAGTGACAAAGTGTGTGTTTACAAGCCCCAATCCCCTTGCACGCTCGTTCATCATATTTGCAAAGCCCTCCACGCTTTTACCCACGTGAACGGCGATTGCAACCGCCGCATCGTTGCCCGAGGAAAGCATCAGACCATACAGCAGATCCTTTATGGATACCTTTTCCCCAAGCGCAAGATACATGCTCGACCCCTCCGTGCCGTACGCCTCGGACGGTACCGTAACTATCTCGTCAAGCGATGAATTTTCAATCGCAACGAGTGCGGTCATTATCTTTGTCGTGCTTGCCATAGGCAGTCTTTCATGGGCGTTTTTGCCCCAAAGTACCTTGCCGCTCGTCTGCTCGATTACGACCGCTCCTCTCGAGCTTATGTCCGGCGCACCGTCCGCGTATGCAAAGCCCGGTGCAGCAAGCAGTGCCGCCGCCAGCAATACCGACGCAATCCTCTTGAAAAAGCCCATGTTACGAATTTCCTTCTTGTGCATTTTCCCGCCTGCCGGCGCAAAGCTCGGTAAGGGTGTTTTTTATTCCCGTTATAACCTCGGGTATCAAATCCACCACCCTGTCAAGCACGTTGCCGCACTCCACCGGCATAACCCTTACGCCGGACGGGGTAACCGACACGAACGCCTTCGGTGTAAGGCTCATTCCTGCAACTGCCGTCCCGATAAACGGATACTTTTCCGTTTTGTCGAGCTCTTCGCCCGAGCGTTTCACCGAGGTTTGGGCGCCGCCCTTATACTCGCCGCCGCCGGCCATAAAGCCGAGCGACACCTTTGAAACCGGCAGTATCATCGTACCGTCTGCGGTTATTACGGGGGTTCCGACGATGGTGTTTACATCCACCATGTCCTTAATCTGCTCCATTGAGGTTTGCATAATGTTTTCTATCGGGTGCATTTTCTTTCTCTCCTGTCTTTTCTTTTTTTCTAAAGAATGCAGTAATAATTTGGTATGGAAACACCTCTAATATTCCTTCCAAATTTAGCCTGAACGCATTTTTGCGAAACTCCGGCTCAATGCTCGCCTTCATAACGCAGCCCTTGCTCCGCCGCCGCATTGCAAGCATCCTGAAAAGCGCATGCACCGCTATATCCGCCGCACCCGTAAGCATCACGGTGTTATACGCATCGTTTTCAAGGCCGAAGCTGCCGCTGACCTCTATCCGTCTCAAATGCAGTTTATCAAGATGCACAGAAACCTTTTTGAAAACCGTACGCTTCTTTTTCTTTTTTGTTTCTCTCGGAAAAAGCTGTTTGCGCTCTCCCTTTTTATTTTCCTGCGTTATCCTCAGTCCCTCCGCCGCAGACAACCGTATTTTTCCCGTTACCGTCGTGCCGACAAGCCCGAGCAGATATGAAACCGTTATTGCGATATTTACACAAAGACCACGTATTTTAACGTCTATCCCGATCCGTATCGGCACCATCGCCGCCGCAGATATAAAAACGACAACCGCCGCAATAATAACCGCAACCATAACTTGCTCCTTAGTAATTTTTGTTATTATTGTCGGTCTTTCCCGGGAATATTACTCGGTTTTGCAATTGTGGCACAAAAAACGGCGCAGCTTTATGCTGCGCCGCCGATCCATGTAAGCTCCGAACAGCTGTTATTTGATCAGTTCAAGCCCCTTTTCGAGGTCCGCAATTATATCCTTTGCATCCTCAAGACCTACGCTGATGCGGATAAGGGAATCGGATATTCCCGCCTCCGCAAGCGCTTCGGGGGTATAGGTGCTGTGAGTCATGGAGGCCGGATGCTCGATGAGAGTTTCGGCATCGCCGAGGCTGACCGCAAGGGCGCAAAGCGAAAGCGAATTGATGAAACGCTCGCTATCCTCTTTGGAGGCGTTCAGCTCGAAGGCAATGATGCCGCCGAAGCCGTTTTCCATCTGCTTTTTGGCGATGTCATGCTGGGGGTGCGATTCGAGTCCCGGATAGGATACAAACTTTACCTTCGGGTTGGATTCAAGATACCTCGCAACCTCCATTGCATTTTCGCAATGCTTTTTAACCCTGATATCGAGCGTTTTCATGCCCCTGTTGATAAGGAACGCCTCGAACGGACCGATAACTGCGCCCGTCATGTCCTTAAGACCGAACATATTGCAGCGGCCTATGAACTCGGCAGAGCCTGCCGCCATGCCTGCGATAACGTCGCCATGGCCGTTGAGGTACTTCGTTGCCGAATGCACAACGACGTCCGCACCGTGCTCGAGAGGACGGGAAAGGTAAGGCGTACAGAAGGTATTGTCAACGATGACCTTGATGTCGGAATTATACTCGTGTGCGGTCTTTGAAATAAGCTCAATGTCTATTACCTTGAGGTTGGGATTGGTCATGCTCTCGAAATAGACGACCTTGGTATTGGGGCGAAGCGCAGCCTTTACAGCCTCCACGTTCCTGAAGTCAACCAGCGTTACTTCGATCCCGTACTGGGTAAGTCCGTGCGTGAAATAGGCGAAGGTGCAGCCGTAAAGCGAATCGTCGGCAAGCATGTGATCTCCGCTCTTAAGTGCGCTCCATATCACCGTGGTGATCGCTCCCATGCCGGAGCCCATTACCATGCCCGCTTCAGCGCCTTCGAGCGCAGCAAGCTTTGCACCGACCTGGTTACTGTTAGGGTTGCCCAAACGGGTATATATGTATCCGCTTTCCTCGCCCTTGAAGCGGTTCGCACCCTGCCGGGTGTTGTCAAACACGAAGGTCGAGGTCTGGAAAATAGGCGTTGCCAGCGGATTGATTCCGGGTACGGTTACGCCTGCTGCATGAATTTGCTTTGTTGCAAAGCCTGCATCCTTGCTAAGTGACATTTTTTATTCCCTCCAAAAGTATATATCGGTACAATTTCCGACTATTGTTATTGCTATCGTATCACCATCTCACGGTGCAGTCAAGACGGCTATTTCGCCTCTTTGATGATTCCCCGTCTGTAAGCCTCCAAGAGCCCTTTGAGGTCCGCTATCCTTTCCTTCAGCTCGCGGCCCGTGTCCGTATCGCCGACAAGAAGTCTGTTCGGAAGCACCTTCACATGGACGTCCTGCGACTGAATATCGCTGTCGATAAAATGCAGTTCGCCGTTGTAGGGCTGGTGTTCCACTATCCTTATACGCTGTGAATTGAAGAACATCGTATAGCCCGCTATGCCCGTCTGCGACTGGTACGCCTTGCAGAAGCCGCCGTCGATAACGACCCTTCGTCCGTTCGCCTTCTGGGGACCCTCGCCCTCCTTCGCCTTCACGGGTATATGTCCGTTCACTATCGTGGAATACGATTCATGCAGACCGAAGTGGTCAAGCACCTTCAGCGCAAATTCCTCATCGTCGCAATATTTGTAGAACGCATTCTTCGGTTCCTTGTGCGTTGCCTTATCCGCAACAAGCGCACGTTCGAACGTGGTTATCTGTTTTCTGCCGAAAATCGGGGAGTTTCTTCCGCTCCACAGGAACCACATGAAATCTCTGCCGATCTCCTTCTCCTCGGTGCCCTCCTTGGCGTAGAAAGCCTTTCTTGCAAGCTGCTCTGCAAAATCGAGGTACTGCCTGCCCGAAAGCTTCTGTCCGTCGCAGTCGAACTCCATAAAGCTGCCGTCGTCATTGCAGGGGATACAGCCGTGGAACATGAGATTGCCGTTGTAGCAGTTATATATACTACCCACCGAATACAGGAAGCGGATATGATCCTGCAGCTTGTTGCTGTTGATAAACGCATCGGTAAGCTGGTCGATAAGCTGCTGCTCCGGCTCGGTAAGACGGTTGGGGTCAGCGGGATCTATGGTCGGGAACACTCCATCCCTGAGCATATGCTTTTCACCGTTTATGTTTATGCTCATGTCTGAATAGTCTATCCTCGAGAGCATATCCCTGTCCTTCATATCGTACTCGGGGCGCCTTTGTATAAGCTGTCCCTCAAGCTTAAACATTATGACGCAGATAGCCTTGTGCATTCTCGCATACAGGCTCATATCCTTGGGCATATAGCGTTCATGCGGCAAATTTCTCGGCGTGAAAACGGAGCAGTCGTTGTCGGCGTACTGCTCGTTGGCAAAGAGCGCAAGCGGCAGAATGTTTATGCCGTATGCGTTTTCAAGCATATCAAGGTTGTCGTACTGGACGCAGTTTTTGATGGCGGTGGCAACGCAGAGCTTGCTTCCCGAGGCGGCGCCCATCCACATCACATCGTGGTTACCCCACTGTATATCTATGCTGTGATGCGTGCGCAGCGTTTCGAGGATAACGTCTGCATGCGGCCCTCTGTCGAAAATATCGCCCACGATATGCAGATGATCGACCGCCATTCTCTTTATCAATGCGGTCAATGCGATTATGAACGCCTCCGCCCTGTCAAGGTCGATTATGCTCGAGATTATCTTTTCGTAATATCTTTCCTTGTCACGCTCGACGTAATGGGTATGCATAAGCTCGTCGATTACATACGCAAAGTCCTTCGGGAGCGCCTTTCTGACCTTTGAACGGGAATATTTGGACGTTACGGCACGGCACACGGCTATAAGGCGGTGCAGCGTTACATTGTACCAATCCGCCATGTTCTCTCCGGCGGCACGGATCTGGTCAATCTTTTGCTCGGGATAGTATATGAGTGCGGCGAGCGCTCTGCGCTCCGACTCCCCGAGCTGATTTCCGAAAACAAGCTCGATTTTATCCCTTATTGCTCCGGATGCGTTGTTTATGATATGCAGAAACGCTTCATGCTCGCCGTGAATGTCGCTCATAAAGTGTTCCGTGGATTTGGGCAGATTGCATATAGCCTGAAGGTTGATAATTTCAGAGCTTACCGCCTGTATCGTCGGATACTCCCTCGCCATCAAGGACAGATAGCGAACGCTTTGCCTGTTTACGTCTTGTTCCATAGTGCGCTCCTTTTGCATTATTTGGTTATCCACATTATACTATGCGGCGAAAATTTTTGCACCCCTTTTTCAACATAATTAAACAATACATTTTCATAACCCGAAAATAAAACGGCGCACGCATATCCGCATCCGCCGCTTTGCCGTTAAATTCCGTTATTTTCCCTTGATATATTCGTCTATTGCCGCAGCGGCGTTTTTTCCCGCACCCATCGCAAGTATCACCGTTGCTGCGCCCGTAACGGCATCGCCGCCGGCATATACGCCCTCTCTCGACGTGCGGCCCGTGGCGTCATCTGCATCTATTCCGCCGTTTTGTCTGATAACAAGACCCTTTGTCGTGGATTTTATCAGCGGATTCGGCGAAGTGCCTATCGCCATTATAACGCAGCTTGCGTCAATGCTGAAATTACCGCCCTCCATCGGCTCAGGTCTTGCCCTGCCGGAGGCATCGGGCTCTGAGAGCCTCATGCGCTGCAATTCCACACTCTTTACCCAACCGGACTCGTCCCCCTCTATTTTAACGGGACTCGTCAGCATCATAAACTCTATTCCCTCCTCCATGGCATGTTCTACCTCCTCATGCCTTGCCGGAAGCTCCTTTTCCGTCCTGCGATAGACGATATTGACATCGGCGCCGAGACGCTTTGCACACCTTGCCGCATCCATCGCAACGTTGCCTCCGCCCACGACTACGACACGCTTTCCGCAGTATATGGGGGTGGTGCTGCCTTCGGTATACGCCTTCATAAGATTTATTCGGGTCAAAAACTCGTTTGCGGAATATACACCGTTGAGATTTTCTCCGGGGATGCCCATGAACTTCGGCAAACCTGCGCCCGTGCCGATAAAAACCGCCTCAAAGCCGTATTCGTCAAAAAGCTCATCCACGGACACGGTTTTTCCAACCACCACGTTCGTTTCTATTACCGCACCCATGCGCTTTAGCTTATCGACCTCACGCCCGACAATATCCTTGGGAAGCCTGAATTCGGGTATGCCGTACACGAGTACGCCGCCGGCAAGGTGGAGCGCCTCGAACACGGTCACGTTGTAACCCCGTTTCAGCAGCTCTCCTGCGCACGAAAGTCCGGCCGGACCCGATCCTATCACGGCAGCCTTATGTCCGTTTTTCTCCGCAATTCCAACGACTTTGCCCGAGCTATGAGCCGCATGGTAATCCGCTGCGAAGCGTTCAAGCCGCCCGATAGCGACCGGCTCACCCTTTATTCCCCGTACGCATTTCATTTCGCATTGCGTTTCCTGCGGACAGACCCTTCCGCATACGGCGG
>JAEDJH010000022.1 GCA_016296415.1 Clostridia bacterium
AATGAGGGCACGGCGCATCAGCTTGACAGGGTGCTTACCGCCAACGGAATACGGAAAACGGTGGGGATAGGCACGGCTGAGTTTTACACGAGCGGCGATTATTCCGAATGCAGGCGGATTTTTGATATGCTGATGGCAAAGACCGAAAGGCGGTAGGGAGGGCAAAATGAGAATACTCGTGCTTAACGGTCCCAATTTAAACCTGCTCGGCAAGAGAGAGCCGGAAGTTTACGGAAAAACCACGCTTGACGAGGTGGAAAGCCTGCTGGAAAGCAGGGCGGATGAGCTTGGCGTCGAGCTTGAATTCGAGCAGACCAATCACGAGGGGGTAATAATCGATCTTCTCCACGAAGCGATGGACGATTTTGACGGCGTGATACTCAATGCCGGCGCATACACCCATTATTCATACGCAATACGTGATGCGATAGCGGCGATCGACATACCCGTGGTTGAGATGCACATATCGGACATAAGCCGCCGCGAGGAGTTTCGGCGCATATCCGTCCTCAGCGACGTGTGCATACACATGGTTTCGGGAGAGGGCGTGTCGGGCTACGTAACCGCACTTGATTATTTATATTGCGCCCTGAAGGGCGAAGGGGAGACGGAATGAAAAGGGTTCTCGGGTGCATAAGGCGTGCTGATGAACGCTTTAATATGATAAATGACGGCGACAAAATCTGCGTAGGCGTTTCGGGCGGCAAGGACAGCCTGCTGCTGCTGTACGGACTGAAGCTGTACCAAAGGTTTTGCCGGCGAAGCTATGACGTTTGCGGCGTGATGCTCGATCTGGGGCTTGTGGAGCAAGACTATGACCGGCTTTACGGTTTTGCCGAGAAAATAGGCGTTCCGCTTGATATAGTCAAGACCGATATAGGCGACGTGGTGTTCAACATCCGTGAGGAAACCAATCCCTGCGCCATGTGTGCAAAGCTTCGCAGGGGCGCACTTAACAACGCCGCAAAGGAGCGGGGCTGCAATCTTGTTGCGCTGGGGCATAATCGGGAGGACGTCCTTGAAACGTTCTTTCTGAGCCTGTTTTTTGAAAGCAGGCTGAATACCTTCGGGCCTGTGACCTACATGAGCAAAAAGGATGTCACGCTGATACGGCCGCTGGTGTTTTTGCCGGAGAAGTATGCCATATCCGTGGCAAAGCACCTTGAGCTGCCCGTTCAGAAGCCAAACTGTCCCGTGGCGGGCTCGACCAAGCGTGAGGATATGAAAAAGCTGATCGAGTCGTTTCACAGTATAGTGCCGGATGCGGAAACACGCATGATGAACGCCATCGCCGACAGCCATAAGTACAATCTCTGGCACAATCTGAAGCTGCCGCCCGACAGAAAAATTACGCCTTGCGGTGAGTGTGAACAATCTGAGGAATAAAAACAAAGAAATACCGGCGGAGCTTTTCTCTGCCGGTATTCTTTCGCCCTGCCGCAGCAGGTGATGCCGTAGCAGGTGATGCCGTGGCAGGTGCGTTGTTGGAGTTGCGAGCAATTAGAACTTCAGTCCGTTGAACTTGACACCGGGGCCCATGGTAGTTGCAATTACCAGGCTCTTGATGTAAGTACCCTTTGCTGCTGCGGGCTTAGCCTTGATTATAGCATCCATAAGGGTGGAAAGGTTTTCGTTGAGCTTCTCAACGCCGAATGAAACCTTACCTATCGGAACGTGAACGATAGCGGTCTTGTCGACACGGTATTCGACTTTACCTGCTTTAATGTCTGCGATCGCCTTTGCGATATCGAACGTAACGGTGCCGCTCTTGGGGTTAGGCATCAAGCCCTTCGGACCAAGAACACGACCGATGCGGCCGACGGTACCCATCATGTCGGGGGTGGCTACGCAAACGTCGAATCCAAACCAGTTTTCGGTCTGGATCTTCTTTACCAAATCATCATCACCGACGAAATCTGCGCCTGCATCCAGAGCTTCCTTAGCTTTGTCGCCCTTTGCAAAGACGAGAACGCGGACGGTTTTACCGGTTCCGTTGGGGAGAACTACGGCGCCACGGACCTGCTGGTCTGCGTGACGGGGGTCAACACCGAGACGGATGTGAGCCTCGACGGTCTCGTCGAACTTTGCCTTTGCGGTGGCAAGAACGGTTTCAAGACCTTCTGCGGGATCGTACAGCTTCTGGCGGTCATAAACTTTGACGCTCTCTAAATATCTTTTACCATGCTTCATAATTATAACCTCCAGCCTTAATCTACTACTACAACGCCCATGCTGCGAGCCGTGCCTGCTACCATGCTCATGGCTGCTTCGACGGATGCTGCGTTAAGGTCGGGCATCTTGAGCTCGGCAATTTCCCTTACCTGAGCCATGGTGATGTTTGCAACCTTTTCTTTGTTGGGACGTCCGGATGCGCTCTCGAGACCGCAAGCCTTCTTGATAAGAACCGCTGCGGGGGGAGTCTTGGTGATAAAGGTGAACGTACGGTCCTGATAGACGGTGATGACTACCGGGATGATGAGACCGGCCTGCTTAGCCGTTTTCTCGTTGAACTCTTTGCAGAAGCCCATGATGTTTACGCCGTGCTGGCCCAGTGCGGGACCTACAGGCGGTGCGGGCGTTGCCTTACCGGCAGGGATCTGAAGCTTAACAAAGCCTGTAATCTTTTTCGCCATTGTGAAAAATCCTCCTAATATAATGTGGTTCGAGCGGCATGAGCCCTCGTTTGGGAATGCCTCCCACTATGAACCTGCACAAGGCAGATTGCATACGATGGGGGAGAGTGCTTTAAAATCAGATTTTTCTGATTTCCACGAAATCAAGCTCTACGGGTGTGTTGCGCCCGAACATTTCTACAACGAGCTTGACCTTCTGTCTTTCCGTATCCACGGCGGTGACAGTACCGATAAAGTTTTCCAATGGGCCCATTACGACCTGAACACTTTCGCCGACCTCAATATCGAGTTCGATCGGAATAAGCTCAACGCCCATTGCCGTAACCTCCTCATCGGTGAGGGGGATGGGACGTCTATGGTCGTAGGACTGCGAGTCCGCGCCGCCCAGAGGAATGTTTCTTGAGGGTTGACCGACGAAACCGGTAACACCTCTGGTGTTGCGCACGATGTACCACATAAGGTCGTCCATGATCATTTTGACCATAACGTAGCCCGGGAACCGTTTACGCTGATAAACTTTCTTTTTGCCGTCCTTTATCTCCGTAACTTCTTCGGTCGGAAACTTTACTTCAAGTATCTTGTCCTGGAGACCTCTGTTTTCGATGGTCTTTTCAAGATCCTCTTTAACCTTGTTTTCATAGCCCGAATAGGTATGTATCACATACCATCTTGCTACATTGGTGTCTTCCGTATAGTTCTCCATGACTTACTCCTTAAAATACGTTTACTCGCCTTCGCCGTCATCGGCGGACTCCTGGTTTTCGGCGGGCGCCTCGGTGGGGTTCGTCGATTCAACCGGAGCTTCGGTTGCCTGAGGTTCAATGTTGTTCATGGCAGTGTAGCCTACATTGAGCGCTGCATCGAGCAATCCGATGATTATTGCAAAGAAAGCAACGAATGCAATAACCGTAAGAGTGTAAGAGATAAGCTCTTTCTTGGTGGGCCAGGAAAGCTTTTTCGTCTCACCGAACGCTTCCTTGAAGAAACGGCCGATTCTGCTGAAGATCGAAGGCTTTCCGGTCTTTGCTGTCTTGTTGGTTTTTGTCGTCTTGGCGCTGTCCATCTTCAGTTCTCCCTTACTTGGATTCTCTGTGGATGGTGTGCTTGCGACAGAAGCGGCAGTACTTGCTGAACTCAAGCCTGTCGGGGTCGTTCTTTTTGTTCTTGAACGTGTTGTAGTTTCTTTGCTTGCATTCGGTGCAAGCCAAGGTGATTTTTACTCGCATTTTTCCTCCCTCTTTCTTTCTGTCGGGCGACACGGCAAAAGTCGCTCGGCGTACTCAAATAAACCCCCTCTTGGGGGTACGCTATAATTTAACATAAATAATAATGCCTGTCAACAGATTTTTTTGCGTGACATCAATAAAAAATCGCTGTATAATCATTATCGGGCGAAAATGTGCGGGCGTATAACGGGCGTATAAAAAATATAGTAAAATTGCCTATTTACAATCAAAAATGCACATGGTATAATCGCTTACGCATGACCCGATGACTATGTTTGTCGTTTCCTCAACGTCATACGCAGCCTTCGGGGATTTAAAAAACAGGAGGAAAATAAAAATGAACAAAGAATTCAAGACCGACATCATTGCCGAGTACAAAACTCACGAAGGCGACACCGGCTCTCCCGAGGTGCAGATCGCTCTGCTTACCCACAGGATCAACCATCTTACCGAGCACCTCAAGCTCTACAAGAAGGACAATCATTCCCGCCGCGGTCTGTATAAGATGATCGGTAAGCGCCGTGGTCTGCTCGACTATCTGATGAAGACCGACATCGAGCGCTACAGGGCCATCATCGCAAGGCTCGGCATCAGAAGATAACAGCCAAGCTCAAGAACGTAAACAAATCAAAGCAGGCGATACCCGACGGATTCGGGGACTGCCTGTTTTTTATTTTGCAAAGTAGGGGGCAGGAGTTAAAAATTATCACAGATATATCGTATATATCGAGCGGAAAGCTTTCGTATCGAGCATTCCTGCATTATAATAGTAAAGGATAAATGGATTTATCGCAGGGTGTAACCGCTCTGCACAAAAATATCAACGGAGGTAGTAAAAATGAAGCAGCTCATGCTCGGCAATGAAGCCATTGCCAGAGGTGCATACGAAGCCGGTGTGCGTGTAGCGAGCGCATATCCCGGAACGCCCAGCACCGAAATAAATGAGAACGTTGCAAACTATGAGGAGATCTACTCTGAGTGGGCACCCAACGAGAAGGTAGCGGTTGAGGTTGCACTCGGTGCGGCGGTAGGCGGCGCACGCAGCATGGCATGTATGAAGCATGTCGGACTCAATGTCGCAGCCGACCCGTTCTACACGGCAACCTATACCGGAGTAAACGCCGGTATGGTAGTTATCGTGGCGGATGACCCCGGTATGCACTCCTCGCAGAACGAGCAGGACACCAGAATGCACGCAAAGGCATCGCACGCTCCCTGCCTCGATCCTTCCGACAGCCAGGAATGCAAGGACTTCATGCGTGTTGCGCTGGAGCTCAGCGAAGAATACGATACCCCCGTTCTGCTCAGGGTCACGACCAGAATCGCACACGCCCGCACGGTGGTGGAGCTTGGCGAAAGGACCCCCGTTGAGCTTCGCAAATATGAAAAGAATAACAAAAAATACGTTTCAATGCCCGCAAACATGATCGGCCGTCATCTCTATGTTGAGGACAGGGAGAACCGCCTTGCCGAGGCAGCAAACACCCTTGCGATCAACCGCATTGAGTGGGCGGATAAGAAGGTTGGCGTTATCACCTCGGGCGCGGCTTACAACTACGTTAAGGAAGCAATGCCCAACGCTTCCGTGCTGAAGCTGGGTCTTGTATACCCGCTTCCCAGAAAGCTCATAACCGAGTTTGCGGAAGCCGTCGAAACGCTGTATGTTATCGAGGACATGGAGCCCTTCTTCGAGGAAACCATCAAGTCCTGGGGCATCGAGTGCTCCGGCAAGGATAAGACCGGCGTTCAGGGCGAGCTTTTCTCCAGAAAGATCGCAACGAAGTTCAACGGCGAGCCGGAAGCGGGCCCGATGAACACGCAGGGCATTCCCGTTCGTCCTCCCGTGCTTTGCCCCGGCTGCCCGCACAGGGGACTGTATTACGTTCTCGGCAAGCTGAAGCTGACGGTCTGTTCGGACATCGGCTGCTACACGCTCGGCGCACTGCCTCCTCTCGGTGCGGTTGATACCTGCGTATGCATGGGTGCATCCATCGGTATGGCGCACGGCATGGAAAAGGGCATCGGCAAGGAACAGGCACACAAGACCGTTGCCGTCCTCGGTGACAGCACCTTCTGCCACAGCGGCATGACGGGCTTGCTCAACATGAGATACAATAACTCTATCGGCACCGTTATAATTGCCGACAACTCCATAACCGGCATGACGGGACATCAGCACAACCCCGCCACGGGCTTCGACATTCACGGCAATCCCGCACCGCAGCTCAACCTTGAAAAGCTGTGCGAGGCCATGGGCATCGAGCACGTAAGGGTAGTTGACCCGTACGACATTAAGGAGCTTGAAAAGGTGCTGCGTGAGGAGACCGCAAGGGATGAGATGAGCGTCATAATCAGCCGCCGCCCGTGCGCACTGATAGTAAAGCAGCCCGGCATCCCCTTCAAGTGCGATAAAGAAAAGTGCAAGAACTGCGGTATGTGCATGAAGATCGGCTGTCCGGCGATAAGAAAGACGGAGTTTGGCGTGGAGATCGACCCGACGCAGTGCGTTGGCTGCGGACTTTGCTCCAATATATGTCCGTTTGATGCGTTGAGCGCTGAAAAATAAGAGGAGGACAGAGCTATGAAGAATATTGTAATAGTTGGCGTAGGCGGACAGGGCACCCTCCTTGCGAGCAAGATTCTCGGCTACATTGGCCTTGAAAACGGTTACGATGTGCGTGTCAGCGAGGTTCATGGTATGAGCCAGCGCGGAGGCAGCGTCGTAACATACGTTCGCCTTTCCGATAATGAAAAGATTTACTCCGCAATAGTGGAGCAGGGTCAGGCCGACGTAGTGCTTGCCTTTGAAAACCTTGAAGCCGTAAGGGCTCTGCCGTATCTCAAAGAGGACGGCATAATGATAGTCAACACGCAGGAGCTTCTGCCCATGCCCGTCATCATCGGTGCGGCAGAGTATCCCACGGACTGCCTCGAGCGCCTCAATGCAAATGCGTGCAAGGTGATCGAGCTTGACGCAACGAGCATCGCACACGAGTGCGGAACCTACCGTGCGGCGAACGTAGTGCTTATCGGCGTGCTTGCAAAGCAGCTTCCCTTCACCTATGACCAGTGGATGAAGGCGATAGAGGCGAATGTAAAGCCCAAGTTCATCGACATGAACAAGGAAGCATTCAAGAGAGGTTACGAACTGTAATCCAAAAAACGGAGTCTCCGAACAAACGGGGACTCCGTAATTTTAAAAAGCAGCGAGGTAGAATATGAAGTACGATTTTGAGAGCAAAATTTCACGTTGGCATACCGGTGCGGCAAAATGGGACTTTGCTCCGCAGCATATAAAGGACGGCGGCTATCTGCCGCTTACGATAGCGGATATGGAGTTCAAGACCGCCCCTGCCATCACCGATGCGATAAAAGAGGCGGCGGAGCACGGGATATTCGGCTATACGTATCCCGATGACGAGTATTTTAATGCGCTGAAAGGCTGGATGAAGGAACGCCACGATTTTGACATTGAGAGGGAGTGGCTGCTGACGACGGCAGGCGTCGTTGTTGCGCTCGGTGCGATAGTGCGTGAGTTCACAACAGAGGGCGACGGCGTTATAATACAGCCGCCGGTATATCCGCCCTTCATGTCGCAGGTAAGCGGCAATAACCGTGAGATCATCGAAAATCCGCTTGTCTATTCCGACGGCAGGTACACGGTTGATTTTGAGGATCTTGAGAAAAAGTGCAAGGCCCCGAATGCAAAGCTTCTTATACTCTGCAATCCGCACAACCCTGTAGGCAGGGTTTGGAGCCGTGACGAGCTCAAGCGCATGGGAGAGATAGCCAAGGAGAACGGCGTGATCGTTTTGAGTGATGAGATCCACGGTGAGCTGATACTCCCCGGGTATCGCCACACTACGTTTGCCACCATCGAGGGAATGGCAGACAACTGCATAATCTGTACGGCGATGTCAAAAACGTTCAATCTGGCCGGAATGTGCCTTTCCAATATCCTTATACCGAATGCTGAGCTGAAAGAACGACTTGCAAAACGCCTCGGGCGGGAGGCTGCATTCGGCATCCCCGCAATTTCAAGATATGCCGCAATAGCCGCGTTCACTAAGGGCGGAGAGTGGCTTGATGAGCTGATAATGTATGTAAACGGCAATTTTGAATACCTTTACGACTTTGTGGAAAAGCGTCTGCCGATGCTGAAATGTATAAAGGCGGAGGGAACGTACCTTGCCTGGATAGACATGCGAGCGCTGGGTCTTAACAACGAGCAGCTTGAGGATCTTATGCTCAACAAAGCATTCCTCCAGCTCGACGAGGGTTACATATTCGGCGAAAGCGGTTCGGGCTTTGAGCGCATAAACCTCGCCATGCCGAGATATGAGCTGCAGGCGGCGCTTGAGCGCATGGAAAAGGCTATCCATGAAAAATGCTGTTAAGGAAATGCAGTAAAAGTAAATAAGAACAAAGGAAGGGGGGTGCCGGTGTCAAAGGCATCCCCCCTTTTTAATCACGAAGCATCGTCAGCTTGCCTGAAGTGCTTTCTCCCTTACATAATCGAGCGCCGCCCAGAGCTGGGCATCACGGTCCTGATGATTTTCGGAAATTTGCTCGATCGTCAGCCCCTTCAAGTCCTCGTCAAGGTCAATCTCTATGTCGGGCTGTACGCCGATACCGTGTATGCTTCTGCCACTTGAGGTAAAGTATGCGTCGGTGGTTATTTTTACCCAGCCCTGATTGGAAGAAAGCTGCATGGTCGTTTGGACTATGCCCTTTCCGTAGGTGGGCATTCCCACTACAATACCCGCACCCGTTTCCTGTATGGCGGCGGACAGTATTTCGCTTGCGGATGCGGAATTTTCGTTGACGAGCACGGCTATGGGTACGTCTATTTTCTTTGCATCGGAGGTATAAACCTCCCCCTCGGTTTCTCCCTTGCCCCTTATGCTCACAATGTCGCATTTTCCGAGTATTATGTCTGCGATGCTTACCACGGCATTAAGTGAGCCGCCCGGGTTGTTTCTTAAATCGAGAACGAGAGATTTCATGCCCCTGTCTTTTAAATCCCGCACGGCCTCCTCAAACTCCGTGACGCAGTTTCCGGTGAACATATCTATGCGTATATAGCCCGTGCGCTGATTGTAAAGCGCATGATGCACACGCTTTATGTTTACCGTTCCCAACGTTACGGGTATCTCCAATACCTCTGCGCCGCCGGATTCATACGTTCTGATTATGGTAAAGCTGACAACGGAGCCCGCTTCGCCCGATAAGGCGAACGATACCTCGTCCAACGTCATGCCGGCCGTGGGATCGCCGTCGATGTGCGTTATCAGATCGCCCGTCTGTACGCCGGCAAGTGCGGCGGGATTGCCCTCGTATGCGTTAAGCACGGGCACGCCCCTGTCGTCAGGCTGTCCTATCAGTATCCCGACGCCCGAGTATTCGCCGTTTGTGGTTTCAAGATAGCTTATGTATTCCTCGTTGGTATAGTAAACCGCATAGTCGTCACCGAGAGCGCCGAGCATACCGTTTGCGGCGGCACTCAGCAGCTTCTCCCTGTCGGCAACATCGTAATAGCTGTTTTCCTCTATGAGATTGGCAAGCTCGGTCAGGGAATACGACTCGGCAAGCTCCGCATACTGCTCAGCGGACAGCACAACTTCGTTTTTTCTTTTCGCCTTGCTTATCCAGAGCGTCACTGCCGACGAGAGCAGTGCAACGATAAGCAGCGATGCAACGAAATAGATTATGTTTCGCAAGCGGGGTTTCATACAGCCTCCAATGGTTTATGGATTACTTATTGTATCAAGTATTGCTCATTAAGTCAAATTTATGCTCAACGATGAATTAAAGTTCGCCTTTCCGTGCAGAATAATCGTTTTTAAACGCAAAAATAACAGGGCGGGTACGCCCTGTTATCGCTTAATTGCCCCGTAATGGGGCGATCATGTGTCAGCTTTCGGTATTCTCTGAGCCATTTTCGCCGCCTCTGAGCTGAACCAGCTTTGACGCAAGCAGCTTAAGCTGGGATTGGCATACCGTCATAGCGGACTCGTGACGTTCAAATTCCCTGATTATTTCATCGAGGAACGCATCGACTTCTTGAATGTTATAGCCCCACATGGAGCGGGAAAAATCCTTGTTTGCTATATCCTTCTTATCCATTTTCCTTGCAAGCGTGTCGGGGAGGACTCACAGGGACGTCGGCAGCGACGTCCCGGGTCCCCTTTTCGTCATAGACCTTCCTTGGAAGTGGCATTGCTCACTACATCATGACCTGCGGGCGCCATGAAGTAAATACCGAACTCTACCCTTGTGAGTGTGCCGCCGAGGGCATAGACCGCACCGTCCATGTAGTCAAGAATGCGCTGTGCCATATTAACGTCACTTTCGGCCAATTCCACGATGTTGACGATAACGGGCTTGCGGCTCTTGAAGTTATCTACGATGTTGCGTGCATCATCATAGCCTATCGGATGATAGATCACGGTTTTGGCGGCGGAAGAAGCCGAAGGGGTGAAGGTGGGAGTCGATGCCGTCTTCTGCGACAAACCACGGCGTGCCCTGTCGAAGGAACGAACGTTGGTCCCGTCGTCGAAAGCTATTTCAGCTTCTTCCTCTTCGTATTCATCCTCAAAGTTGTCGTCGGTGATGCCGATCTTGTCAAGAAACCAGTCTTTAACATTTGCCATTTTGTTATTCCTCCAAATATTTTTTTTCGGCGCTTGGAGAAAAATAAGCGAGAAAGCTGCTGTCTTTATATGCCGCTCGCTGTGTTCAGAGTCTTGCACCAAACAGGGCAGTTCCAATTCTGACCATGTTAGAACCTTCCTCTATGGCAAGTTTATAATCACCGCTCATTCCCATTGACAGCCAGGTCATGTCCACATTTTGCGATTGCTGCGACCGGATGCTTTCAAAAAGCAAGCGCATTTTCTCAAAATGCTTCCGTATGGCTCCATCCCCCGCATCGGATGCCGCCGCATTCGGTGGAATGCACATAAGACCCTTTAGTCTGATGCACGGGAGAGTGGTAATTAACTCGATAAGCTCCGGCAGCCTGTCCGGAAAAACGCCTCCCTTTTGAGGCTCAAGGCCGATATTGACCTCTATCAATATGTCCTGAAAAACGCCGAGCAAAGCCGCCCTGGAGTTTATTTCCAAGGCGAGGGCTTCCCTGTCAACGGACTGGATAAGCTCAACATTTCCTACAATATATTTTACCTTATTTGTCTGCAGCTGTCCAATGATATTTTTGCCGACGCCGTATTTATCGAACAATTCCTGCTTTTTTAAAAGCTCCTGCACACGGTTTTCACCAACGTGCTTTATTCCCGCATCAAGCCCCGCGCGGATACGCTCTTCGTCCACGAATTTCGTCACGGCGATCATGCGTATATCTTCTGCTTTGCGGCCGGTTTTCTCGGCAGAAAACGCAATTTCCCGCATTATTCGGGAATAGTTGTCGGCTATGCTCATCGTCAGAATATCTCCCGTATTTTATCCATAAGTTTTTCAAAGTTGCTTACCTTGGGCTTTGAATAGTTCTGTCCTGCGGATATGGTTTCGCCCGGTATTCGGCAGCGCACTATTGCAAAGCCGTCGTCTATCGCCAGAACATCGACTTCGGTGGCTTTATTCGAACCGTCGGCAAGCTGTATGTAGGGTATCCCCTCATCGTTTATGAAAACGGCGTCTGAGTTCACCTCGATTCCCGTCACGGAGGTTGAGATGGAAGCCTTTATTTTGCGGATGCACAAAAACGAGCCGAGATCGTCATTTATTTTGAGTATGTTTACAACGTTCTTTCCTGAAATGACGGGCTCAAGCGCAATGCCCCTATAGACCTTTTCGCCGTATCCGTCGAACACTATATCGTATTCGACGCCCCTGGCAACACGCAGCGGATCCGAGGCTTTGGTCAAAAATGCGCAATACCATTCCGAACCGTCAACAAGTCTGAATATTCTTGTTGAGCTTTCCTGCTGGGTATAGGAGGCAGCCGTTCCCTTTATGGCGGAGGAAACGAGGTTGGAGGTTATCATATCGAGCTTGTTGGCGTTTAACGCCTGCTCAAACCCGTCGAAGTAAAAGCTGACTATGCCCTGGGAGGGGGCAACGATTGTGCTTGACCATTCCGAAAGCTGCGCCCTGCGTGCATCGGCATCACGGTAGAGTGCGGACAGCTTTTCCGTGGCATACACCTTTTGGCGGAGGTATTCGCTGCGCCGGTCCAGCAGTGCATCGAGCCGTCTTTCGAGCGTTTCAAGATCACCGTCGGTTTTGTCCGATACGGTGGAGCGTATTTCGGAGCATACCGCGGAAATTTCAAGGTCTATGGAGGCGAGGTCGGCGTCGCCTATGCCCTCCATATCGGAAAGCTGAGCACTGTATATGTCGCTTTCGATCAGAAGAAGCGACTGCATCATGTCATCGCTGTAGCCCCATTTGAGCACCGTTGCGACGGGCGCACCGACATCGACATATTCGCCCTCTGCGGCAAGATATACAAGCTTGTCAAATTTTTCTATTTCCACGCTTGTCTCGTTACGAATTATGGCGGTGGTGTATTCAAAGCTCTGCACGCAGCTGCGCACAGCGGTTATTCCCCATGCACGACCGGGAATAACCAAAACAAGAACGGCGGTGATAACGAGTACCAACGCTGCCATGATCACATAAAATCTCGGTTTGAACTTCAGTCGTCTGCGCCGTTTCACCGTGTGTCGGGAAAAACCCATCCTCCAAAAGTAATGCGTCCGCAAGCTGTAAACATCGGACGCATCATTATACAACATATCTATGGATTTTTAAATGGTTATCGCAATAAATTTACAAGTCTGCCGCTGTTTTTTCCAACGTAAGCACCGCAAAGCCTGTCGGTATCGAGAACGTGAGGGATTATATTGTTTACGTCGTCGATCGTTATGGCCTCCATGCGGGCAAGCACTTCGTCGGTGCTGAGAGCCTTGCCCCTCAAAAGTAGTGCTTTGCCGATGGACGAGGAGTGGGCGGAGGAGTTTTCCATGCCGAGTATGTATGCGATTTTAAGCTGCTGCTTGCATCGGTTAAACTCGCTTTCGGTCAGACCATGATGCTTCAGCCTGTCGATTTCGTCAAGTATGGTTTTGATAACGCTTTCGGCCTGCTTTTCACCCGTGCCGGCATATATGGTCAAATAGCCCGTATCGCAGTAGGAGCTGGAGTACGAATATACCGAGTATGCAAGCCCGAGCTGCTCGCGCACGCGCTGAAAGAGCCTTGAGCTTGAATTGCCGCCGAGGGCATTGCTCAGTATGGCGATTGCATACTGTTCCTTTTGTCCGATGGAATAGCCGGGAAGCCCCAGGCATATATGCATTTGCTCAATGTCCTTCTCAACCGCTTCGAAACGGCTTTTTTCCGTCAGCTTTCCGCCCGTAAAGCCATCGGCACTGCCTGAGGGTACGCCCGAGAATCTGTCCCCGAGCGTTTTCATCAGCCTTTCCCTGTCAAAATCCCCTGCGCAGGCGATAACCATATTTTCGGCACGGTACATTCTTTCCATATAGGCCCGAAGCATATCGGGGGTAAAGGAGGATACGCTCTCCTTGGTACCCATTATCGGCTTTGCAAGGGCGCTTCCCTCGAAGAAGATGCTGCTGAGCTTTTCGTGGGCGACGTCCTCGGGGCTGTCCTCATTCATCAGTATCTCCTCGATTACCACTCCCTTTTCCCGTTCAAGCTCCTCCTCGTCAAAGAGGGAGTTGAGCAGCATATCCGACATTATATCGGCCGCCGTGTCAACATCGTTTTCGAGCGTTTTTGTGTAAACGCAGGTGCATTCCTTTGACGTGAAAGCGTTCAGGTTTCCTCCGATCGCATCGTTAAGCACCGCAATTTCCTTTGCGGAACGTGTTTTTGTCCCCTTGAACAGCATGTGCTCGATGAAGTGAGATATACCGGCTTCGTTATCACGCTCGTTTACCGAGCCGGCTTTTATCCATACGCCGAGAGCGACGGAGCGATAACCGTCGAGCTTTTTTGTGGCGATCCTTAATCCGTTGTCGAGTTTATCCGTTGTGAACATAATTCTCCTTGACTATCGGGCGGACGGCCCGATTATTTCTCCCGTTGTAGTAATTCTAAATCCGTCTGCCGAAAGCCTGTCTATCAGCATATCCAATGCTTCGGCGGCCTGCCGTGTCGGCTGCATCAATACGATACTGCCCCCGGTTACGGAGCCGGCACGCCTTATTATATCATCAACCGTGCCGTTTGAGCAAAGTAAATCGAGCGTTGCCTGAATGTGCGAAAGTCCGAGCTTTTTTGCCGCCATCGAGGAACGAGCCGCATTTTTTTCACCCGAGTAGTACAGTGACGGCTGGATGCCGACTATACCCTCTATTATACCCGAAGCGGTCAAAATATCACGTGTTAAAAATGAAAGGTTGCCGTCCGTTCTCGGATTCGTGCCCATCGTGCCAAGCTCGTGACCGTCGTTTACCATCCTTAAAAGCGCCGTCGGGTTCTCCTTTGCCCATTCGCCGCTGACGATAAAGGTACAGCGTATGTTTCGCTCCTTCAGCGTGTCGAGTATGGAGTCGGTGGCGGCGGCATTATAGCACATTATCCATTGAAGCGAAACCGCATCCCCGACGTTTCCTTTGTAAATCGGCGCACCTACGGCGGCAACGGTTTTCTCCTCGCCCTGCGACGTTATTACGTAAAGGGCGGCAATGGCTATTACAAGCACAGCGTTCACAAATGCGGTCAGTCCGATCCCCGTCTTTCGTGTTGACATAGTAAGCCCGGCCTCCTGTTGTTTTTTGTATATGGTATTCATCGAATGAACGGCATAGTACAATGCGGCGGTAAAACACACGATATGCTTAAAATTATTGCAAAGTGCTTTTGTAAGCTGTATAATATACCATATCTTATGATGCTGTGCGGAGGTGCCGACATGAGGCTGACCGAAACCGAACTTTATCTTTTTAACAACGGCGTGAATTGTTATGCTTACCGTACGCTTGGCTGTCATGCGGTAAATGCGGGAGAGCAGGCGAAGTTTTATCGCTTTTCGGTGTATGCGCCGAATGCAAAGCGTGTAAGCGTCGTCGGTGATTTCAACGGTTGGGATACGGAGTCTCTCCGAATGACGCCCTGCGGCAGCACCGGCGTATGGGAAGCCTTTTCGGACACGGCGCAGGTCGGACAGCGATATAAATTTGCAATATTGACGCATGAGGACAATTGGCTGTACAAGGCGGATCCGTATGCCTTTTATTCCGAAAACCGCCCTGATACCGCATCAGTGATATACGAGATGGACGGCTATGAATGGGGCGACGGCGAATACATAAATCGAGTCGAATCCCCGCTTGAAAAACCGATAAGCATATATGAGGTGCACGCCGGCTCGTGGAAAAGCGGACTTTCTTACAGGGAGCTTGCCGACGAGCTTATTGAGTATGTAAAGGATATGGGGTACACACATATAGAGCTTATGCCCGTTGCGGAGCATCCGCTTGACGACAGCTGGGGCTACCAGGTCACGGGCTTTTATTCCGTTACCGCCCGTTACGGCACCCCGCACGATTTTATGTACCTTGTCGATAAATGTCATCAAAGCGGCATAGGCGTCATAGTGGACTGGGTGGGAGCGCATTTTCCGAAGGATGCACATGGACTTAGGCTGTTTGACGGCACGCCGCTGTACGAGCATCCCGATTGGCGAAGGAGCGAGCAAAAGCAGTGGGGCACGCTGCTGTTTGATTACGGACGGAGCGAGGTAAGGAGCTTTCTCATATCCAATGCAATATTCTTCCTGAAGGAATACCATATCGACGGTCTTAGGGCCGATGCAGTAAGCTGTATGCTGTATCTCGATTACGGCAGGGAGCCGGGGGAATGGCTTGAAAACAAAGACGGAGGCAATATAAACCTCGATGCGGTGGAGCTTTTTCAAATGCTGTCGGAAACGGTAAAGCGTGAGTGTAAAAACGCCCTGCTGATCGCAGAGGAAAGCACCGCATTCCCGAACGTCACCGGTGCGCCGAAGGACGGCGGACTCGGCTTTGATTTGAAATGGAACATGGGCTACATGAACGATACGCTTTCATACATGAGCCTTGATCCGATACACAGAAAATACCATCATAGTAAGCTGACCTTCCCGATGATGTATGCCTTTTCGGAAAGGTTTGTGCTGCCGTTTTCGCATGACGAGGTCGTTCACGGCAAGCGCTCGCTGCTGCAGAGAATGCCCGGAAGCTATGATGAAATGTTCGCGCAGCTAAGGCTTTTATATGTGTATCAGTTCACAATGCCGGGCAAAAAGCTGATGTTTATGGGCGATGAGTTCGGGCAGTTTATAGAATGGGACTTCAAAAAGTCGCTCGATTGGCATTTGACCGATTATCCGAAGCACAGCGGAGTGCGCCGTGCTGTCAGGGCGCTCAACGGAATATACACCAAAACCCCCGCACTTTACGAACGGGAGACCGGCTGGGACGGCTTTGAGTGGGTCTCGGTAAACGATGCCGATAACAGCGTGATCGCATATATCCGCAGGGCGGCGGACGGAAAAGGGTTGCTGACGGTGCTTAACTTCACGCCCGTGCCGAGATACTCCTATAAGCTGCCGCTGAACGGAGTGAGGCGGATAAAGCGTATATTTACGTCCGATGCGGAGGCTTTCGGCGGCATAAACGCAATCAGATCCGATGAATATGGAGCAGCGGAGAATGCCGTCTTTATAGATATAGGCGGCTATGAGGGCTGCATATTTGAGATAAATACAGATTGAGTTCGGGAGGTTCAAGATGAGAAAAAAGAAATTGATAGCCATGCTGCTTGCCGGCGGACAGGGAAGCCGTCTCGGGGTGCTTACCAATCGCATGGCGAAGCCCGCCGTTCCCTTTGGCGGCAAGTACAGAATAATTGATTTTCCGCTTTCAAACTGTGTAAACTCGGCCATAGATACCGTGGGAGTGCTTACGCAGTATGAGCCGCTTGAGCTGAACGCATACATTGGCACGGGACAGGCGTGGGATCTGGACAGAAACAGCGGCGGCGTATATGTGCTTCCGCCTTATGTCAAGGGCAGCGCGGGCGAATGGTATTCGGGCACGGCGAACGCTATCTACCAGAATATGTCGTTTATAGATCGCTTCAATCCCGACCATGTTTTGATACTTTCGGGCGACCATATTTATAAAATGGATTACAGCGATATGCTGAAACAGCATATTGCAAACGGCGCTGATGCGACGATTGCCGTTTTGAAGGTGCCGATGGAGGAGGCGAGCCGCTTCGGCATAATGAACACCGACGGAACGGGCCGGATAATTGATTTTGAGGAAAAGCCGAAGCAGCCCAGGAGCAACAAGGCGTCCATGGGAATTTACATTTTCAAATGGGAAAAGCTTCGTGAGTATCTTATTTTGGACGAAAATGACGAAGCGTCGCAAAACGATTTCGGCAAAAACGTGATCCCTCTCATGCTTAACAACGGCTGCAGTATGTTTGCATACTCGTTCTCCGGCTATTGGAAGGATGTTGGAACGATACAGAGCCTCTGGGAGGCAAATATGGATCTTATTCGGGAGCCGCCGGAGCTTGACCTGTACGACAAGGAGTGGAGGATCTATTCAAAGAGCGCAATAATGCCGCCCCATTATGTGAGTGCGGATGCCCGTGTGGAAAGCTCGATAGTCACCGAGGGAAGCACGGTATGCGGAACGGTCAGGCACAGCGTGCTGTTCTCGGGGACGCAGATCGGCACGGGGGCGGTAGTTGAGGACTCTGTCATAATGCCGAACGCAAGGATAGCCGACGGTGCGGTTGTGAAAAAGGCGATCGTGGGCGAGGGTGCGGTCATAGGCAGGGGCGCACTCGTCGGGTGCGAGCCCAACGAAAGCGACCCCGAGTACGATACGAATCTGACGGGCGACATAACGCTTATAGCGGATATGGCGAAAATAGAGGAAAATAGACGTGTCCCGAGGGGAATGATCGTTGCACGAAACGGTGCAAAAACGCTTTGAGGAGGTAAAGCACAATGACCGATAACGCATTTGGACTGATTTATACCGGCGAATCCAATATGCAGCTTAGGGACCTTACCACGTCGCGCTCCATTGCGGCGGTCCCGTTTGGTGGAAGGTATCGCTGCATAGACTTCGTTTTGTCGTGCATGGTAAACTCGGGCATATCGAATATTGGCCTGATAACGCAGAAAAATTACCACTCCCTCATGGATCATCTCGGCTCGGGCAAGGAATGGGATCTCAACCGCAAGCGGGATGGGCTTTTCATACTTCCGCCGTTTGTCACGAAGGAAAACACGGGCATATACAAAGGAACGGTCGATGCCCTGCGCTCGTGCATGGGTTATGTGAGAAGAAGCCCTCAAAGGTATTGCATATTAAGCGGCAGTCACACCATATACAATACGATCTACGACGAAATGCTCGAAGCACATATAAAAAACGGTGCGGACATCACCGTAATGTACAGCGTCGAAAGCAGCTTTTCGCCCGATGACCAGTTTGATGATCTGCGGCTGCAAACAGACGACAGCGGCAGGGTTACGGACCTTGAGATAGACCCGTACAGACCAAAGTCCGACTTCCAGTCATGCGATGTGTTCATCATCGAAAAAACGCTTTTGGAATACCTCATCGAGGACGCCTATTCCCATGCGGATCACGACTTTATTCGGGATGTGCTTGTCAAAAAGGTGCGCTCGCTGAAGATATACGGCTATCGCTACGACGGCTATGTGGCAAGGCTCAATTCGATAGGGCTTTTCTACAAGCATAATATGGCTCTTCTCGACGGGTCGGTAAGGCAGGATGTTTTTAACGGCGAGCATCCCATATATACAAAGGTAAAGGATGAGGTTCCCGCAAGATACGGAAAGGGCGCCGAGGTGACAAACTCGATAATCGCCGACGGCTGCATCATCGAAGGCACGGTCAAAAACAGCGTGCTGTTCAGGGGTGTTCACGTTGCAAAGGACGCCGTTGTTGAAAACTCCATCCTGATGCAGGCGACAAACGTGCTCGAGGGAGGACAGCTTTCACATGTGGTTGCCGACAAAGGCGTTACCGTAAAGCGGGGGCGCAAAATTGCCGGATACGACAGCTTTCCCGTGGTGCTGAGAAAGAACATGACGGTCTGACAGGAATGAAGAGGTAAATCGGCCGTATTGTTGACGGGAAAGAGAAAATGGGATATTATTATCCTTAACTGTATTTTTATGCAGAAACATAACTGTGTATGTGGAAAGAACGGAGAAGTGTCGTGAAAAAGATTATGTTGCTGGGTTTGACGGTTGTGATCATGGTTGCGTTTATGTGCGCATTCGGGGTTGCTTCTGCGGAAACATACAGATATTCCAACCCTACGGAAACGGTTCCGATCTATACCAATGAGGACTGGGTGCCGCCGAAGGTGACGACAATGGACAGATACGGCGACATAATCGCCATTGTCGTGATGGCTGGGGCGAGCGTGCTTACGGTAGTGGCGGCAAGGTTCATCCGAAGCAGGATAAAGTGACGGCAAAAGCAAGAACAAGGAGCTGACGAAATGACCGTTAGAGATATATTCAAAATAATACTGGACAGAATCGTCCTCATAGTGGCGATCCCGTTTATTTTCGGAAGCATTATGGCGGTATATGTATTCCACTTTGTTGAGCCTACATACACCGTAAATACCACTCTCTACGTTATAACAAGACAGAATAAAAGTCAGATAACGTATTCCGACTATACCCTGAGCGAACTTTTGATGAACGACTACAAGGAGCTCGGAACGAGCGACAGGGTGTATTCGGCGGTTGCCGAACGCATGGGTGTGCCGCCCGAGGTGCTTCGCAAAATGTGCTCGGTGAAAATCACTTCGGTTTCCAAATCGAGAGTAATGAACGTATCCGTAAGGTCCAAGGACCCCGTGTTTGCGACCAACTTTGCAAACATTATGTCAACCGAGTTCTCCTCGAGCCTTAAAAGGGTAATGGATGCGGACGGAGTGAACGTAATTGACTATGCAACGCTGCCAAAAACACCATCCGCACCTGCAAAGCTGCAGCTTACCATTATAGCTGCAGGCGTAGGACTGGTGCTGTCCGTTTGCATAGTGCTTGCCATGGAGTTTTTGAACACCACGATAAGAACGGCCGAGGACGTTGAAACGGAGCTCAAGCTCCCCGTGCTCGCAAAAATACCGTTATTAGAGGAAAAAGCAAATGAGCAGCATAATAGATAACTATCGGGCGGGTAAATCAAACCTGCAGGATGCAATAAGAACGCTCAGGACGAATATTCAGTTTGCGGGATTCAACGGAAAGATGCAGACGATCGTCATAACGAGCGTCATGCCGCATGAGGGAAAATCCTCCATTGCGCTGTATTTGGGCATTGCCATGGCGGAAATGGGGAAGGAGACAGTGGTTATCGACGCCGACTGCCGCCGCCCGATGATAAGCAACTATCTGAAACAACGACCGCAAAAGGGTCTCATGGACGTTATGTCCAACGAGACCGACATAGACAGCGCAATTACCGCAACGAGCCAGCCCGGACTGTACTTTCTTGACACCAAAACGCTGGCGAATCCCGTTGAGGTGCTTTCCTCAAAGCGCTTCAGGGAGGTAATAAAATCACTTGAGGAGAGGTTCGACACCATAATTATCGATACGCCGCCCCTGTTCTCGTTTATCGAAGCGGCGGTATTGGCGCAGCAGGCGGACGGCACGGTGCTCGTCATACGCCCCGGGCAGACGGAGATTAAAGCGGCGCAGGAAGTCGTTGAGCAGCTTAACAAGGCGAACGCAAAAATAATCGGAGTTGTTCTGAACGGCGTTCCGAGAAACGACAGCGGTTATTACTACTATAACAGCTATTATTACAGAAACGGCAGGCGCAAAAAGAAAAAGCGCAGCACGTCTATATGGACAAAGCTCGGCTTTAAAAAGATAAACTTCAAAAAAACAGGGAAACGCAAATGATAGACGTACATAGCCACATTCTGTACGGCGTGGATGACGGAGCAGCGGATTTGGAGGAATCGGTTGCTATGTTGGCTGCGGCGAAAAAATGCGGCATAGACAAGATAATTTGCACGCCCCATCTCCATGACAAAAACAAGTTCGATTTCGACATGGCCGAAAGAGCATTCTGCGAACTGAAGCCCCATGCCGAAAGGCTTGGCATTGAGCTGAGGATGGGATATGAGGTGCATTATCTTGCGCTCGGCGATATAGCGGTTTCCGAGCTGCCGCGGTATAAATTTGACGGCTCCGATATATTGCTTTTGGAGTTTGATGACGATATGCTGCCGCCGATGTGGGAGAATGCCATAACCGGCATACAGAGAGGCGGAGCAACGGTTATGATAGCCCATCCGGAGCGCTATAAGCCGCTGTTCAACGATTATGACTCCATCGAGCGCTTTATGGATATAGGCTGCGAGTTCCAGCTCGACGCCGCAGCGTTTTCGAGAGGGCTGTTCTCAAAGGAAAGAAGACTGGCATTCCTTCTGATAGAGATGGACGCCGTGCATTGGATCGCATCCGACGCACACTCGGCCGATGACTACAGACATTTGCAAAAGGCGATAGACCTGTTCGGAACGACGGCGCTCAAGGATGGGGCGGCCATAAATTAAACCGAACAATAATCCCCGTAAAGAGCAAAGCAGGCAGAGCTCCTCAAAGGAGCCTGCCTTTTTTGTTTCGACCGGATCAAAG